>CAMVJN010000048.1 GCA_947167825.1 uncultured Selenomonadales bacterium
CGACGGCTTCGGCGGCGTACACGCTGAGCGAGGAGGTCAAGGCTCCGACGCCCGCTTTGAAGCAGGCGGCGCAGATCGGCGTGCTGGTTCATTCAACGCCGGAGCTCCAGGATCTGGAAAACAAGGACGCAATCGTGGTCATGAGTTTTGGCACCACTTTTAAAGAGACGCGCGCGAAGACAATCGAGGCGACGGTTGCGGACATTCAGGCAGCGCATCCGGGCGTCAAGGTTGTGACGGCGTTCACTTCCCATATTATCATCGACCGTATCCAGGCGAAGGAAGGCATTAAGTATCCGACGCCGGAGGAGGCGCTGGAGCAGCTCCAGGAGGAAGGCTACACCCGCGTGGCGCTGACTTCGCTGGACGTGATTCCGGGCATGGAATATGCTTATGATACGGCTGTGTTCAATCTCTATAAGAACAATTTCAAGAAGATGACGATGGGCGAGCCGTTGATGTACTGGATGGGCCAGGAAGAGCAGCGGGATGATGTGCTGGATTTCGTCAATGCCTTGAAGTATGAGCTGAAGGATGCGAAGCTGGAGAAGGACGAGGCAGTGCTCTTCATGGCGCACGGCACGCCGCATCCGGCGAACGCTTATTATCCTGTCATCAATAGCCGGTTCCATCTGACGACTCCGCCGATGCGCAATGCTTATGTTTATACGGTCGAGGGCTGGCCCGGATTGACCGAAGCGATTCATCGCCTGAAGAGGAAGGGCTTCAAGAAGGTGCTGCTGGTGCCGATCATGATGGTGGCCGGCGATCACGCTACCAACGATATGGCAGGCGATGAGCCGGATTCCCATAAGTCAATCCTGGAGAAGGAAGGTTTCAAGGTACGCACATATCTGCACGGTCTCGGCGAGAATCCCGAGATTCGCAAGCTGTATGTTGCACGCGCCAACGAGGCTTGGGATGTACTGCAAGCGAAATAAGATTTTTTGAGAGAGGAGAGAGCTGCCGTCAGATTTTTTCTGCGGCGGCTCTTTTTGGCACGAAGGACTGGATATGAAACGACAAAGAGCGGAGTATTTGCAGCCGCCCATGCGGATGGCGGGAAGCTTTGGGGAAATCGCTGAACTGGAGTATATGCTGGTCGCATTTTTTCATTTACGAATGATTGAGCCTTGGAATCTGGAAACGATCAAGGCGAAGGTCAAGAAACAGGCGGCGGCGTGCCATTTTTCGGACAATCTGGCGGAAGAATGGGAGTTTGATGCCTATGCGGCAGCTTTATACCGAACAGTCTTTGATTTGAAACACTGCCCAATCCGTACGGGGCTCCCGGACGCGCCGCTTTCGGCCGGTGAAGATCGGGTGGAATATTTTTTGCTGCTGGCCCATGAGGGGTACGGATCATTTGGCGCACTGCTTCGTTTTTTGGCGGCGGAAGCCGGATATACGCCCGAGGAGCTTTGCGAGCATCCGGGATTGATGACGGAGGATGAGCAGACGTATGGGCAGTGTTATGACGCTTTGCTCGATCGGTTCCGAGCTTTTTTGAAACGGATGGATGACGAAGATTTTTCCCGTGCATCGGCGATACAGGCAGCGGATGGGCATAAGGACTGTGCAAGATTGACTTCGCTTCTTATGGGCGTTTCGGATGAGGCGGCGCGGCTTTCGGCGAGGACGCCGATTTCGACGCGGTGTGTTTGGCCGCGTCGGGCACGGGGATGTTCCGACGATACGGAGGAGATTCAAAGACGTTTCCGAAGCGAGGCGATGAATCCGCTGTTTATCGAAGGAATGGCGGATTTCGGGCGGCGCGGCGCGATGGCGTTGGCGGCGTATGTGTCGCGAAGCTGCCAATGGGATGCTCTTTGTCAGGGGCTTGATCATTGGATGTACGAGACGTTGGCGCAGATGTATGCGCTTCGTCCCGAGGTGCAGCGATGGATGTACAAGGTGTGTCCGGGGGCTCTTCGTCATTTGACGGGAAGCCTGATCGCGGCGGCGCACAGTCCCCGCTGGCACGCGAGCCTGAAAACGCGAATGGAGCTTTTGTGGCTGTACCGTTCGTTGGAGAAGCCGCGGAGGGTTCGACACGAGAAGGCGGAAACGGAGAAGAGGCAGGCATAAAAAACGGCGGCATGAAAGATGTGTCGCCGTTTTTTGTGATAAAACAGCAAGAGAAAGGGGAACGTCTATGAATCGTTGGCTGGTCGTGTATTCGTCCGTTACGGGAAATACGAAAAAAATCGCAGAGGCATTTTGCGAAGAGGTTGGCGGAACGCTTGCACGTGTGGATGAGGCCAAGGAACCGGAAGGGTTCGACGCGGTGGCAATCGGATATTGGCTTTGGCGCGGCGGCCCAGACCCGAAGACGGCGGCGTATCTTTCGCAGCTTTCCGGCGTGAATGTGGCTTTTTTGGAGACGCACGCGGCGGACAACCGGAGCGAGCATTCCGTGACGGCGTTCGCAAGGGCGGCGGCGTGTCTCGGAAAGGATTGCCGTGTGCTGAATGTTTTCGAGTGCCAGGGGCAGGTACCGGAGGCGGTACGCGAGAAGCGAGCGAAGCTGGAGGCGGAAAAGCCGGCAGATCCCCACGCGAAATCGCAGGGCTGGAAGACTTCCGTCGGCCATCCCGACGAAGCCGACGTCGCGGCGGCAAA
Organism: uncultured Selenomonadales bacterium; assembly: GCA_947167825.1. Lineage (GTDB taxonomy): Bacteria > Bacillota > Negativicutes > Selenomonadales > Selenomonadaceae > RUG12372. The sequence goes on from CAMVJN010000048.1 coordinate 2,623, forward strand.
GGAGTTCGCGCTTCGGACGGATAAGAAGCTCAGTTATTTTTTGAAGAAAGACAATGCTTGAGGAAACGCCGAACAAGTCCCGCCGTGCCACTGTCGGGTCTTTTTCCGTCATGCCGCGTCAGATGCCGTTCGACGTAGCGATGCTACGCCTTCACGGCCTCTTCCTTGCCTGACGAAAAAATCCCTCGACAGGGCCACGACTTGACTTATTCGGCGTTTCCTTGCCAGAAACTTTTCTTTGCATTGACAGTTTTTTTGTCTTTCGCTATGATGTATAGAAGAGTTTGTACATACTGGGAGATGATTTAGCGTGAAGGTTTTGATTATCATCGGCAGCGATTCGGATTGGCCGGTCATGAAGCCGGCGGCAGAGACATTGAAGCAGTTCGGCGTGGAGGCCGAGGTGACGGTGGCTTCGGCGCATCGGACGCCCTCGCGGGTGGAGCAGCTTGTGAAGGAAGCGCCGGGGCGCGGCGTCGGCGTTTTCATTGCGGCGGCCGGCGGTGCGGCGCATTTGGCGGGCGTGGTGGCTAGCCATACGGTTTTGCCCGTGATCGGCGTGCCGATCAATGCGACGCCGCTGAACGGGATGGACGCGCTTTTGGCGACGGTGCAGATGCCGTCGGGCATTCCTGTGGCGACGATGGCGGTCAACGGCGCGAAGAATGCCGCGCTTTTCGCCGTGCAGATTTTGGCAGGGCAGGACGAGAGGCTTGCTGAGAAGCTCGAGGAGCATCGGGCAACGCTGGCGAAGGAAGTTGAGAAAAAAGCAGCCTATGTCGCATCCCAGGTTTGAGGGTGTGACACGGGCTGCTTTTTGCACTTTAATATCTTATTGATAATGGAGGAAAGAAAAAGGATGGAAAAGAAAGAAGCTCTTTACGAGGGCAAGGCAAAAATCATGTACGCGACGGACAAGGCGGATGAGCTACTCGTCTATTACAAGGACGACGCGACGGCGGGCAACGGCGCGAAAAAAGGCACGATTGCCGACAAGGGCGTGATGAACAACAAGATGACTGCGTTTTTCTTCGGGCTTCTGGAGAAAGAAGGAATCAAGACCCATCTCGTCAAGGTGACGGGTGAGCGGGAGATGCTGGTCAAGAAGATGGACATGGTCCCGCTGGAGGTCATCGTGCGGAATGTGGCGGCAGGCAGCTTTTCCCAGCGCTTTGGCGTCAAGGAGGGCACGCCGCTGAAGATTTCGACGGTTGAGTTCTGCTACAAGAACGACGATCTCGGCGATCCGTTCATGAACAATTACCATATCGCGGCGCTTGGTCTGGCAACGTCGGAGGAAGTCGCCGAGATTGAGAAGCAAGCGCTGAAGGTCAATGATATTTTGAAGGCGTTTCTGAAGGAAAAGAAGGTCGATTTGATCGACTTCAAGCTGGAATTTGGTCGTCTTGACGGAAAGATTGTGCTCGGCGACGAGATTTCGCCGGATAATTGCCGCTTCTGGGACAGCGATACCCATGAGAAGCTGGACAAGGACCGTTTCCGCCGCGACCTCGGCAATGTGGAGGATGCGTACAAGGAAATGCTGCGCCGTTTGACGGGCGAGGAGCGCTGAAATGGCAGCGAAATTGACATATCGTGACGCGGGCGTCGATATCGACGCGGGAAATCGCTCTGTGCAGCTCATCAAGGACAGCGTGCGGGCGACGTACCGCCCGGAGGTGCTGGGCGATCTCGGTGGCTTCGGGGGACTTTTCGCATTGGACACGAAAAAGTACAAGGAGCCGGTATTGGTTTCCGGCACGGACGGCGTCGGCACAAAGCTGAAGCTGGCGTTCATGCTCGACAAGCACGACACGGTCGGGCAGGACGCGGTGGCGATGTGCGTCAACGATATTCTCGTGCAGGGCGCGGAGCCGCTGTTTTTCCTCGATTATTTGGCTGTCGGGAAGCTGGATCCGGAGCAGGTGGCGACGGTTGTCAAGGGGGTTGCGGCTGCCTGCAAAGAATCAGGCTGCGCGCTGATCGGCGGCGAGACGGCTGAGATGAACGGCTTTTACCCGAACGGCGAATACGATATTGCGGGCTTTGCCGTCGGTGCGGTGGAAAAGTCGGAGATTATCACGGAAAAGCGTGTGCAGGAAGGCGATGTTTTGATTGGATTGCCGTCCAGCGGGCTTCATTCCAATGGGTTTTCCCTTGTGCGAAAGATTGTTTTCGAGGTCAAGGGATTCAAGGGCGACGAGCGCATTCCCGAGCTCGGCGATAAGACGCTGGGGGAGGTTTTGCTGACGCCGACGCGGCTTTATCCGCGGGTATGTCTGCCTTTGATCCGCGATTTCAAACTGCATGGCATGGTGCATATCACGGGCGGCGGGTTTTACGACAATATTCCTCGAGCGCTGCCGGATGGGTTCGGCGTCGAGATCGACACGTCGGTATGGGAAATGCCGCCGATTTTCAAGCTGCTTCAGGAATGGGGCGGCGTCGAGTGGCCGGAGATGTACCGCACGTTCAATATGGGCATCGGCATGATCCTGATGGTCGAATCCAAGAAGGCCGACGCGGTGATGTCGGCTCTCGACAAAGCGGGCGAAACGTCGTACCGGATCGGTCGCGTGACGAGAAGCGGCGAGGTTGTGCTCAAAGGCGGCGTGTTCCATGAGTAAAGAAATTTTGGGCGTTCTCTGCTCCGGACGCGGAACGAATTTGCAGTCCATTATGGCGGCGGTGGACAGCGGGCAGATTCCCGCGCCCGTCGGCGTTGTGCTGGCGGACAAGCCCGATGCGAAAGCTTTGGAGCGTGCGGAGAAAGCGGGCATCCCGCATTTTTGTGTGGATCGCAAACAGTACGCGGACAAGCAGGCGTTCGAGGAGGCGCTTGTCGAAAAGCTGCGGGCGCACGGCGTCACACTTGTCATTCTCGCGGGGTTCATGCGGATATTGAGTCCGTATTTCGTGCATGAGTTTCCGGGGCGTATCCTGAATATCCACCCGTCGCTTTTGCCGTCTTTTGGCGGGGCTCATGCCCATCGTGATGTGCTGGCTTATGGCGTCAAGGTGTCGGGCTGTACGATTCATTTTGTAGATGAAGGCATGGATTCCGGACCGATTATTTTGCAGACGGCGGTGCCGGTACTGGACGACGACGACGAGGACGCATTGGCGGCGCGGGTATTGGAGCAGGAGCATAAGCTGTACCCAAGGGCGATATCATTACTTTTGCATGGAAAATTGAAAATCGAAGGACGGAAAGTTCGGATTTTGGAATGAAGCAAGAAAGCCTTTCGGAAGATTAGTTCCGAAAGGCTTTCGTTCATTACGTCAGCTTCTTGCGCCGCCGCCGTACAGGATGCCATGTACTGTTTCCAAGGTGATTAATGCGTTCAGCGGCTTTGTGATGAAGTCGTTGATATCAAGCTCTTTGATTCGTTTCAGCATTTCCCCGCCCTTTTCCGATGTCATGATCACAATAGGGGTGTGGCTATTTTCACGAATAGACCAGCACAGGACAATGCCATCTGTGTTGAGCGACGTTATGTCAAGCAAGATGAGTGAAATATCATTCTCGTTGAGCGCCGCAAGGGCTTTTTCCGTACTGTCGGCCTCCAGGACTCTGACGTTTTTCATTTTGCCCAGAATATCCCGGACGGTTTCAATGTTTTGGGGATCGTTTCCCACCACCAAAATATTTTTCGTCCCGGAGTCTTTTTGGCGCATCGAATATTCCGTGTCTTCGTCAATCATCTGCAGCATAATATTTGCAATTTCCGGATCGAATTGGGTGCCCTTTCCTTTCTCGATTTCGCTCCGGATGACATCCTGCGGCAATGCGCGCCTGTAGATTCTGTCGCTCGCCATTGCGTCGTAAGCGTCCGCCACCGCAAGGATGCGCGCGACTTCCGGGATATCCTCTCCTGAAAGGCCGTTCGGGTATCCTTTTCCGTCATAGCGCTCGTGGTGATACTTCGCGCCATAGCTGATGCGCGTGTCGTCGTGGATGTCCCGCAAGATATTATATCCGTTGACCGGATGGATGCGTATGTAATTGAACTCCTCTTCCGTGAGTTTTCCGGGCTTGTTGATGACTGAGATGGGGATGCGGATTTTTCCGACGTCATGGAGCATTCCGGCGTAGTAGATTGCTTTTTGATCTTCTTCGGACTTGCCCATCCGTTTCGCTATTGCCAGCGCGTAGTCGGCGACGCGGTGCGAATGTCCGCTCGTATAACGGTCTTTTGCGTCTATCGTCGAGGTGAGGGCGTGGATGATGTTCACGTTCATGCGGTCCAGGCGTTCCCGGCTCGCTTTCTCCAAGCCCTCCGCAAGGGCTATTTTCCTCGTGGAAATCATGCAAAACACTACGATGATCCCAAATATGAGTGCGGAAAGCAGGACGCCGGCGGCGATTTGCATCCAGAGGTCGTGGAACAGCCGCGTATTGCTCACGACTATGACGACATAGAGGCCGTTTGAAAGCCGCTGGGAAAATACAGTGCATCGTTCTCCGTCAATGTCCGCTTCAAATTCATTTCCGGTGTTTTCGTAAATTTTCGAGATCATTTGCCCGCGCTCACCCGGCCCGAAATAGGATTTTCCTCTTTCCTTCTTGTCGCTGTGGGCAACCACGAGCCCGTTGCCATCCAGAATAAATCCATAGCCCATTCCGTTGATGTTCATATTTTCCGTAATTTGTTGCACTTCGTTCAGCACAATGTCGAGCGCGATCACGCTTTCCCCGTCGGAAAGCAGCTGACTGAACGAGACAACGGTATCCTTGGTTTGCGCGTCAATGTATGGCGCGGTCATCACCATTTTGTTGCCCGCATTTTTCGCATCTATATACCAGCTTCTCTCCGTTGCCACATAGTCCGCAGGGGGAACCCATCCGACGCCGTCGATATATTCGCCGTGCATATATCCGTATATGCCGGTAAAATTTTCATCGAACTGTCTTTGCATGGCGACAGTTTCCGCTTGGATATACCCCAGTATCTCTTTGTTGTCGGCTCCCTCCTTCGCCATGAAGTCAACGGATTCCGCCGCAAACCACAGCACATCCCGGCCCTTGTCCATGTAATTCTCGATCATTGTCGCCTGGCTTTTCATGTTGCCGACGCCCAGTTCCTTGATATTCGCCGAGGAACTGCGGAAAAAGGAGGTGAATATATACGCGAGCATAATTGATTGCAGGACAAAAATAACTATGACCGTCAACCAAAAATATTTTGTTTTGGACCCTTTCATCTGATTTCAGTCCTTTGAAACATTCAAATGATATCGGCAATTGCACGCTAAAAGTATATCACAGGCAAGGATTTACCGCAATAATTGTATATTGTACGCATTTCTTTCTTTGCAGGAACAGGAAAACATGATAAAATGAAAACAAACATATTCCATTGTGGTGCGAATTTTTCACAGGAGGCATAGCGATGAAAATCAAGCGAGCACTCATCAGCGTTTCGGACAAGACGGGGGTTGTGGAGTTTGCGAAGAAGCTCAACGCAGCAGGGATCGAGATTGTTTCCACCGGCGGCACGATGCGCGCGCTGAAAGAGGCGGGGATTCCCGTGCTTTATGTCAGCGACGTGACGGGATTTCCGGAGATTATGGACGGGCGCGTAAAGACGCTGAATCCGTATATCCACGGCGGCATTTTGGCGGTGCGGGACAATCCGACGCATCAGCAGGCGATGAAGGAGCACAAGATTATTCCGATTGACCTTGTGGCAGTCAATCTGTATCCGTTCAAGGAGACAATCGCGAAGCCGGGCGTTACGCTGGCCGAGGCCATCGAGAATATCGACATCGGAGGCCCGGCGATGATCCGTGCGGCGGCAAAGAATTTCAAGTTTGTCACCGTGGTGACGAATCCTGCGCGCTATGACGAGGTGGCGGCGGCGATCCTTTCCGACGGCGCGACCAGCGGGATGCTCCGTATGCAGCTGGCGCAGGAGGCATTCGCGCATACGGCGGATTACGACGCGCATATCCAGGCGTATTTGAAGGAACAGATTGAGAAGTAAAGGAGCGACTGCTATGAATATATTGCTGATTGGCAGCGGCGGGCGCGAGCACGCGCTGGCATGGAAGCTCAGCCAGAGCAAGCATACGGATAAATTGTATGCCGTTCCCGGCAATCCGGGCATCGCAAAATTTGCCGAATGCGTTTCGGGAGTTTCGATTGAAGATAATGACGCGATTGTTGCGCTGGCAAAGGAAAAAAATATCGGGCTTGCGGTGGTCGGCCCTGAGGCGCCGTTGGTGAACGGCGTCGTGGACGCGCTGACGGCGGCGGGAATCAAGGCGTTCGGCCCGACAAAAGACGCCGCCGAGTTGGAGGGTTCCAAGGTTTACGCGAAGGTCGTTATGCGGCGTTATAAGATTCCAACGGCACGCAGCGAAGTTTTCGGCGACCCATCCCGCGCCCATGTTTATGTCCGGCAGATGCGGCAGCCTTTCGCAATCAAGGCGGACGGCCTTGCGGCGGGCAAAGGCGTGATTTTGACAAAGACGGCAGACGAGGCTGTCGAGGCCATCGATCTTTTAATGAAAGAAAAGGCTTTCGGCGATGCTGGGAATCGCGTCGTCATCGAGGAGTTTATGGAGGGCGAGGAAGCCTCGGTATTGGCGTTCACCGACGGCGAGACGATTGTGGCAATGCCGGCGTCGCAGGATCACAAGCGGGTGAACGACGGCGATGAGGGACTCAATACCGGAGGCATGGGAGCTTACGCGCCCGCGCCGGTCATTACGCCGGAGCTTTCCGAGCGCGTAATGGAGGAAATCCTGAAACCAACCATTGAGGGAATGAAAAAGGAAGGACGCCCGTACAAAGGCTGCCTGTATGCGGGGCTGATGATTACCGCAAAGGGGCCGAAGGTGGTCGAGTTCAATGCGCGATTCGGCGACCCGGAGACCCAGGTGGTGCTGCCGCTTTTGAAGAGCGATCTCGTCGAGGTCATGCTGGCCTGCGTGGACGGGAAGCTGGCGGAGACGGAAATCGAATGGGCAGACGAGGCAGCGGTTTCCGTGGTAATGGCTTCCGGCGGCTATCCGGGCGATTATGAAAAAGGCAAAAAAATCGAGGGCGTCGATGAGGCCGAGAAAAGCGGCGCTTTGGTGTTTCACGCGGGCACGGCGGAAAAGGACGGTGCGCTGGTCACGGCGGGAGGCCGTGTGCTGAATGTGGTCGGCGTCGCGAAGGATATTCCCGCCGCAGTGCAAAAAGCCTACGCGGGCGTCGAGAAAATTTCTTTTGACGGCGCGCACTATCGGAAGGACATTGCGCATCGGGCTTTGGAGCGGCTGAAATAAAACAGAGAAAAATGAACGGGCGAGAACAATTTTTTGTTCCCGCCCGTTGCATTCGGTTGTTCTGTATGGTATAATCCCTTGCAGTGTGAAAACGCACGCGTGCCGAGCGCCGTGCTGTGCCTTTGTTTTTAGGTGAAGCGGCGGATGAAGTGCGCGGAGGAAAAAACAGGAGGTTTTATCATGGCAGTTATTTCAATGAAGCAGCTTTTGGAGGCGGGCGTCCACTTCGGTCATCAGACGCGCCGTTGGAACCCGAAGATGGCGAAGTACATCTTCACGGAGCGCAACGGCATTTACATCATTGACCTGCAGAAGACGGTCCGCAAGGTTGACGAGGCGTTCAATTTCGTTCGCAGCGTCGCGCAGGAAGGCAAGAAGGTTCTTTTCGTCGGCACGAAGAAGCAGGCGCAGGAGGCCGTGAAGGAAGAGGCGACCCGCGCTGGTATGTTCTATGTCAACGAGCGTTGGCTCGGCGGCATGCTGACGAATTTCCAGACGATCCAGAAGCGTATCAAGCGTCTGAAGCAGCTGGAGCAGATGGAGCAGGACGGCACGTTCGAGGTGCTGACGAAGAAGGAAGTGCTCGCGCTTCGTCATGAGATGGAGAAGCTGGAGAAGTTCCTTGGCGGCATCAAGGAAATGAACCGCTTGCCGGGCGCGCTTTATGTCGTCGATCCGCGCAAGGAGCGCATCGCGGTGGCGGA
>CAMVJN010000049.1 GCA_947167825.1 uncultured Selenomonadales bacterium
TAGACAGTACCGACGGATTCGACCGTTATCATATCGAAAATGAAACCGGCGACGGCACGATGACCGCGTGCGCGGTTTTTCCCGGCCTTCAGGCGGTTCTCCTGGATTTGCGCCTGCGCCGCTGCGATACGCCGCTGACGCTGAACAAGGATGTCATGGATATGGGCTATTGCATCGACGGGCGCTTTGAGTGCACTGTCAACAAGCAGTACTGCTACCTCGCTTCCGCCGGGGATTTTTCCCTGGGCTTCTTCGGGAAGCAGGAATCCCGCGGCATATTTCCGACGAAACGATATCTGGCGATCAATATTTTTCTGGACATAAAACTGTTTTCGCATCATCATGCGAAGGCTCTGCAGGATCTGGATATCCGCATGGAACGGATTCATGCGCTGGCGAATCAGAGTTCCCGCTGTTATGTGCTGCGCCGCAGCCCGGGGCTTACCGCCATCGAGACGGCGATAGCGGACAGCTTCCGGGAAAAAAGCCGTTCCCATCTGAGAATCAGGATGATGGAGCTGCTGCTGTTTCTCAACAATTTGGACCATACCGCGGCCCATGAGACGCCGACCTATCTCAACAAAAGGCACGCGGCGCTTGCCGAGGCTGTGCATGAGCGGTTGACGGCCGATGGATGCAGGCACGTCACGATAGAACAGTTGGCGACTGAATTCGGCGCAGGCGTCACAGCGCTGAAAACGTCGTTCAAAAGCGTTTACGGCCTCCCGATTTACCAATACCAAAAGGATTTTCGTCTCCAGAAAGCGCAGCGGCTGCTTCGGGAAACGACGCTTCCGGTAGCCGCCGTCGCCGAGGAAGTCGGCTACACAAATCCGGCCAAGTTTTCTTCGGCATTCAAGAAACGGTTCGGCATTCCGCCCACAAAATACAGGAATAATGCGACGCAATCCCCGTCATAAGATTTCTTATGGTTTGCTACGCCATGAGAAAGTGTTGTTCATATTTTTCTTTTCCGCTGCCGCGGCAGCTAAAGAAACGCGCCCACCAGGTGGTGGGCGCGTTTCTTTTCGAGGTTCAATCCCTGTACATTTTCCCCAACGGATTATCTTTGAACAGCGTTCCCTGCTCGATATACCGATGGACCATTTTTTCGGATTTATGCCGCGTCTGGCGCATGATGTCGAGAACGCCGATATCGTGCTGAGCGGCGCTGGTGGCGAAGCCCCTTCGCAGGCTGTGTCCCGCGAATCTGCTTTCATCAAAGCCCGCCATCCTCGCGTATTTTTTCACGATCAACGCGACAGATTTGTCCGAAAGCGGCGCGTCGCGAAGCTCACCGTTTCGCTTGAAGGCGCGGAACAGCGGCCCCGTTTTGAGCCCCGCGCGGCTGATCCAGTCCCGGACGGCACGGGCAGCGCAAATGGAGGCGTCGGGCGCAAATGGAATCGCCACGCTGCTGCCCTTGCCGGTCTGGTCGCCTTTCGCCCTTGGAATGAATACGATGAGCCCCTGCGGAGAAAAGGTCAGGTTCTCCACCTGCACGGCGACCAGCTCCGAGCGTCGGAACGCCCCCGCGAACCCTAAAAGGATCAGCGCACGGTCGCGGAGCGTCGGCAGGCTGTCGCCCACGAAGCAATCGGCGAGCAGCGGCAGCGTTTCCAACAGGATCGGGGATTTCCCCTGCTGGAACGTCCCCTTCTCGCGGCGAATCGACGCCACCGCCGCGCGCACGACGCCGTTCTTGGCGGGATTTCGCTCGCCGTCGAAGCCGGCCGCGATATGGTTTTCCGATATGGCCGTGACGCGCCGCGCCACGGTGTTCGCCCGCGCATTGTCCGCGAGGTCGTTGACATAGTTCACGATAGTCTCCGGCTCGGCGGGCAGCGGCTTTTTTTCATGGTCCTTGCACCAGTCCAGGAAATCCCGCCAGTCGGCGTCGTAGGCCTTGACCGTGTTCTCTGCCTTCGAGCGGTTCAGCCGCCGCTTGCTTTTTTCCGAAAGAGCCTCGTTTTGCTCGATTGCCTGATTATCCCGCAGGAAAAAATCTTCGCCCTGTACCATCTTGCCCTCCGTACGTTCGTTTTTTTCTTTCCATATTATAAAGAGCGCACACAAATTAATCAATATATGCATAAAAAAGATGAATGAAAAAGAAGGATTTTTCGCGTCCATGTCAAAATAATAAATAAGTATTATTTTGTATAGAGTCATTTTTGCATAGAATTTATCTATGCAATCCGAATTCCGAACGGGGGGAACGCTGTGGAAAAACGGGAAAGCTTATGGGAAGCCTATCTCCGGCGGGGATTGAGCCGGCGCAGCTTCATCAAAGGGTGCGTCGCGCTGACGAGCCTGATGGGGCTATCGACGGACATGGTTTCGAAGGTTGTGGAGGCGGCGGAAAAGAAACCTCTGCCGGTCGTGATCTGGATGCACGGCCATGAATGCACGGGCTGCGACGAGGCGTTCATCCGCTCGGCGTCGCCGCTGGCGTCCGATCTTGTGCTGTCGAGCATCGCTCTGGAATACGACCATCTGTTGAGCGCGGCTTGCGGCGAACCGTTCGAGCATCATCTGGAAGAAACAATCAAGAAATATTGGGGCAATTACATCCTCGCGGTGGAGGGCGCGGTCTCGACGACGGACAACGGCGTTTACTGCATGTCCGGCGGCAAGCCCTTCGTCGACACGTTCCAGCGCGTCGCGAAAGGCGCGATGGCCATTATCGCCTACGGCACCTGCGCGGTGTCGGGCGGCATCCAGGGCGCGAAGCCGAACCCGACCGGCTCTTCCGGCGTCGGCCATTACATCGGCACGAAGCCCATTGTCAACGTGCCGGGCTGCCCGCCGATTCCCGAGGTCATGACCGGCGTCGTGATGCACGTCGCGCTTTTCGGCAAACTGCCGCCGCTTGACAGCGAGAATCGCCCGAAGCAATTTTTCGGCAACCGCATTCACGACACCTGTTACCGTCGCCCGTTCTTCGACGCGGGCATGTTCGCTGACCGCTACGACGACGCCGGGGCGAAAGCGGGATGGTGCCTGTACCGCCTCGGCTGCCGCGGGCCGGAGACTTACGCTTCCTGCGGCAACCTTCGCTGGTACCAAGGCATGAGCTATCCGATCCAGTCGGGCGCGGCCTGCATCGGCTGCGCGAACAACAATTTCTGGGATTCCGGCGCGTCCTTCTCGGAGCGTCTGCCGAAATACGGCCCGCTGGGCGACGTGGACACTATCGGCGCAGGGCTGGCTATCGCCTCGACGGCCGGCGTAGCTCTCCACGGCGCGATGAGCGTCATCCAAAAGCAGAAACGCGAAGCCGAGGAAGCCAAAGCGGAGGGAGGAGCGCATAAATGAAGCATGTAACAGTTGATCCGGTCACGCGAATCGAGGGCCATTTGCGCGTCGAAATGACCGTAGACGAAGGCAACGGAAAAGTCACCGACGCCCTTTCCAGCGGAACGGCCTGGCGCGGATTGGAATTGATCATGAACGGGCGCGACCCGCGGGACGCATGGGCCTATATCCAGCGCATCTGCGGCGTCTGCACCACGGCCCATGCGCTGGCGTCGGTGCGCGCCGTCGAGGACGCCCTTGGCATCAAGATTCCAAAGAACGCAAATTACATCCGCAACATCATGGCGGCGTCGCTGACGGTGCAGGATCATATCGTGCATTTCTATCATCTGCACGCTCTCGACTGGGTCAGCCCCGTCGAGGCGCTGAAGGCCGATCCCGCCGCCACGGCGAATCTGCAGAACACAATCCTGAACACCTACCGCCTGCCGTTCCGTGCGCCGAACACTTCGGACACCGAGGCGTACCCGAAAGCGTTCCCGGAGGCGACGCCCGCTTATTTCCAGGCCATCAAGGACAAGGTGCAAGCCATCGTTTCCAGCGGCCAGCTCGGCATTTTCGCCGCCCAGTGGTGGGACCATCCCGACTACCAGCTTTTGCCGCCGGAAGTCCATTTGATGGCGGTGGCTCATTATCTCGAAATGCTCGACAAGCAGCGCGAGCTGGTCACGCCCCATGTCGTTTTCGGCGGAAAGAACCCGCATCCGCATTACATCGTCGGCGGCATGCCCTGCTCGATTTCCCTGGAGGACGGCAACGCCCCGGTCAATACGGCGCGCCTCGCCATCGTGGATCGCGCCATCAATCTCGGCCGCACGCTGGCAAACACCTTCTATCTGCCTGACCTGCTCGCCGTCGGCCATATCTACGTCCAGAAAGGCATGACGGACGGCGGCGGCCTCGCGAAAACGCGGGTGCTGGGCTTCGGCGCGTACCCGATGGATTCGTACTCCGGCACGGCGAACGGCGACTTCTTCCGCCAGTGCCTGATCCGCTGCAACGGCGTCGTCGAGAACTTCGGCGCGGGCGCTGCGCAGGCGAAATTCACCGAGCTGACCGCCGAGGATCTCAGCAATCCCGAAGTGTTCAGCGAAGGCGTCGCCCATTCGTGGTACGAATATCCGTCGGCGAACGCGGACAAATCGCTCCATCCTTGGGACGGCGTCACCGAGGCGAAATTCACCGCGCCAAAAGTCGGCACGCCGACCGATTGGAAGGAACTGGACGAAAAGGGCAAATACTCGTGGCTCAAGACGCCGAAATGGCACGGCAAGCTCTGCGAGGTCGGGCCTCTGGCGCGCTATATCGTGATTTACACCCGCGCCCAACAGGGCCTGCTGCCCGATCCGACATGGGCGGAGAAGATGATGCTCGATCAGATCGACGCGGTGTCGAAGGTACTGAACCTCCCGCCCCACATCTGGCTGCCGACGATGGTGGGCCGCACGGCGGCCCGCGGCCTCGACGCGCAGCTCAACGCGGAAATCGCGAAATTCTTCTTCGACCAGCTCATCGCGAACCTCAAAGCCGGCGACACGCAAGTGGCGAACATGGCGAAATGGGAGCCGTCGGAGTGGCCGAAAAAGGCTCGCGGCGTCGGCCTCTACGAAGCGCCGCGCGGCGCGCTCAGCCATTGGGTCAACATCGAAAGCGGCAGCATCTCGAATTACCAGTGCATCGTCCCGACGACGTGGAACGCTTGCCCGCGGGACGACCACGCGGGGCATGGCGCCTACGAATTGGCGATGATGGACACCCGCGTGAAGGTTCCAGACAAGCCGCTGGAAATCGTCAAAGTCGTCCGCTCCTTCGACCCGTGCATGGCATGCGCGACGCATATTTACAGCACCGAGGGCGAAAAGCTCCAAGTCGTCACCACCGATCCCTACACGGGCACCCGCATCGAATCGTGAGGAGGGACAGGCATGGAACATGACAACATGAAAATCCAGAAGCGGCGGGAATATTACCTGTTCAGCCCGTGGCTCCGCATTTTCCACTGGATCATGGTGGACTCGATCATCGTGCTCTTCGTGACGGGCATTTTGATCGGCAAGCCGCTGGAAATCATGGCGCTGGAACCGACGCAGACCAGTATGCTGATGGACTGGGTGCGGAATATCCATTTTCTCGCTGCCTACGCGTTCTGCGCTTCCTTTATCCTGCGCATCTATGGTTTCATCGTGAACAAGGGCGACCGCCTGTTCCCGCACTTTTGGGAAGGCCGCTTCTACGCCGACACCATCGACGTCGCGATGCACTATATGCTCGTCAAGAAGTTTCACCGCTCGTACCTTAGGAACCCGCTGGCGCGGATGTCCTACGCGGGATTGTACGTGCTGGTGGCGATCGAGGTACTGACGGGCTTCGCGATGTACTACATGACGAATCCCGACGGCATCGGCGCGACGCTTTTCGGCTGGGTCAACGTCTGGCTGGGCGGCGAGATGATGACGCATCTCGTCCACCATTACACCGCGTGGGCCATCGTGCTCTTCACCTCCGGCCATCTCTACATGGTCACAAGGGCGGAGTTCATGGAGGGCGAGAGCGAAGTCTCCAGCATGTTCTCCGGCTCGAAGCTGTTGGAGCACGTCCCGGTGGACGCCTCCGACGTGGACAGTGCGGAAAAAGTCTGACAAGACAAAATGCGCTCCGTTTTTTGCGGAGCGTATTTTTCCTTTCTATTTTCTTTCTGCCACTTTCCTGCTATTATATATTTTATCAGGAAAGATATCCCAACACCGAAAGGACGATTCCCTATGCCAAATTCCCTGTACGGCGGACGCAGGCCCCAGCTTCTCGCCGTAGACGACGACAATATGAACCTGCGAATGATTTCCCGCGCGTTCGAAGCCGAGGCGGACGTGACCACGGCTCTCTCCGGGCCGGAAGCCATTTCGTGGCTCGCGTCCCATGAAGCCGACCTCGTGATGCTTGATTACCGTATGCCCGTCATGGATGGATTCGACGTGCTGCGCATACTGAAAAAGAACCCGCGCACCGCCGATATCCCAATCATCATACTGACCGGCGATATCAGCGTCGAATTGGAAGCCAAGGGCTTCATCGAGGGCGCGACCGACTTCGTGCGAAAGCCCTTCATCCCCGATGTCATGCGCCAGCGCGTGCGCCGCGTGCTCCGCTACGAATACCTGCAGGAAAATCTCGCGCAGGAGGTCAAGCGGCAGACAGCCCTCGCGGAAAAACGCCTGAAGGATAGCCAGGAGCTGTTCAAGGAAATGGCCATCGCCCTCGCCAAGACCATCGACGCGAAGGACACTTACACCCATGGCCATTCCGAGCGCGTCGCGACCTATTCGCGGATGCTCGCGAAACGGGCCGGGGACGACGAGGAAGCGCAGGAGCGCATCTACTATATGGGACTCCTGCACGACATCGGAAAAATCGGCGTCGCCGGAACCATCATCAACAAAGCCAGCCGGCTGGACGACGATGAATTTCAATCCATCCAGTCCCATCCCATCATCGGCTCCGAAATCCTGAAAAATATCAGCCAATTCCCCGACCTTTCCATCGGCGCGCGCTACCATCACGAGCGTTACGACGGCAAAGGCTACCCGGATCATTTGGCGGGCGAGGCGATTCCCCGAGCCGCCCGGATTATTGCCGTTGCTGACACCTACGATGCCATGACATCCAGCCGCAGCTACCGCAAAGGATTGCCCCAGGACGTCGCCCGCGCCGAAATCGAAAAAGGGAAAGGCACCCAGTTCGACCCTGAATTCGCCGACCTGATGATTGCCCTGATTGACGACGACAAGGACTACACCATGCGCAGCCACGAGGAATAGAAAGGAGAATCTTCCATGCCCGCAAACGCAGAACGGCAACGCGCCATTTTTTCCTTTGAGATTTTCCCGCCGAAACGGGAAATGCCCATGGACACCGTCTACCGTACTCTCGATGAATTGACCGATCTCAAGCCGGACTTCATCAGCGTCACCTGCGGCGCGGGCGGTTCGGCGGACGGCTCGAACCATCGGACGATCGAGGTCGCCTCCGCCATCCAGAACAAATACCATCGCGAAGGCATCGCACACCTGCCCTGCATCCATTTCAGCCGAGCCGACGTGCTGGTCATGCTCGACGAGCTGGAAGCCAACGGCGTGCGGAAAATCCTCGCGCTGCGCGGCGACCGCGTACCGGATCTGACGCCGAAAGAAGACTTCCATCACGCCAGCGACCTCATCGCCTTCATTCGCGCCCACGCAAAAGACCGTTTCCAAATCTTCGCTGCCTGTTATCCCGAGGGCCACATCGAAGCCCCCGACCTCGATACGGACATCGGAAACCTTCGCAGGAAAGTGGACGCGGGCGTTGACCGCTTGATTTCCCAGCTTTTCTTTGACAACGCATTTTTCTATGATTTTCTGGACAAAGCGCGAAAAGCCGGAATCAACGTTCCCGTCGAAGCCGGCATCATGCCCGTCACGAACAAAAAGCAGATTGAACGCATGGTGACTCTCTGCGGAGCGACACTGCCGAGAAAATTCCAGCGCGTGCTGGCGAAATACGAGGCCCAGCCGGAAGCCCTGCGCGAAGCGGGAATCGCCTTCGCCACCGAGCAAATCGTGGATCTCCTCGCCCACGGCGTCGACGGCATCCACCTCTACACGATGAACAATCCCTATATCGCCAAAAAAATCAGCGAAAGCATCCGCACGCTGCTGTGATGCGCACATAGGATACTGCTCCCTGCCAAGGAAACGCCAGCCGAGCCGCAGGCTCGGCTGCAGCCTGCGATGCATACAAAAAGCGCACGACTATCATGATCGTGCGCTTTTTGTATGCCTGTGTGTCATGCCCCTCGTAACCGCCCTGCCATGCAGAACAGCAGAAACGCCGCCGCGTCCATTGCTACTACGGTGGCCCCCACAGGAGTGCCCGCAAGGATTGACGCAAAAATGCCCGCCAGAGCACAGACGACGGAGAGCACCGCAGAACAGACAGTTACGGAAAAGAATGTGCGGAAAATCCGCATAGCCGACAGCGCGGGAAAAATCACGAAGGCCGAGATCAAGAGCGAACCGACGAGGTTCATCGCCAGCACGATGATCACGGCGATAATCACGGCGAGCATCAGGTTGTATCGGCTCGCATTGACGCCGACAGCCCGGGCGAAATCTTCGTCGAAGGTAATCGCGAAGATTTTCTGGTAGAAAAAAACAAACAGCAGCAGCACCACGACGGAAAGCAACACAGAGAACCAAACTTCCTGCTTCGTCAGCGTCAGGATTGACGTGGAGCCGAAGAGCGTGCTGCACACGTCGCCGGAGACATTCGGCGACGAGGAAAACACATTCATCAAGAGATAACCGAAGGCCAGCGACGTGACGGAAATCATGGCGACGGCAGCGTCCCCTTTAATTTTCGTGTCCTTTCCGGTGCGGAGCAGCAACACAGCAGCAAGCAGTGTCAAGGGAAGGACAACGGTCATTTTGTTCGCGGCCTGCAATACAGTGGCAACGGCCAACGCGCCGAAAGCCACATGGGAAAGGCCGTCGCCGATGAAGGAAAAGCGTTTCAACACCAGCGTGACGCCGAGCAGCGACGAGCAAAGGGCAATCAACACCCCGACAATCAGGGCGTACCGCACGAACGGATACTGCATATACAGCGCGAGTTTTTCAATTAAAGCTTCCATGCGAGCGCGCCTCCTTTTCCTCCGGCGCATCCTTCCTTTCGCGCAGATATTCGTCCCGCGTCCCAAAAAAGACGCAATGACCGAGATGCAGGATATGCGTGGCACAGGGCAACGCCTCAGCCACATCGTGGGTAATCATTACGATAGTGACGCCCGACCGATGGAGCTCACCAATGATTCGGTACATATCGGCGGTGACAACGGGATCGAGGCCTGACACCGGCTCGTCGAGGAGCAACAGTTTTTCCGTGGCGCAAAGCGAGCGCGCCAAAAGGACGCGTTGCTGCTGCCCGCCGGAGAGTTCTCGATAGCAACGGCCGGAAAGCTCTGCAACGCCCATGCGCTCCATATTCTGCGCCGCCCGTTCCTTTTCCGCCTGCCTGTAAAACGGACGGAATCCCATGCGCCCTTGAAAACCGGACAGCACGATTTCCCGCACGGAAGCGGGAAAATCCTTCTGCACGTCGGTCTGCTGGGAAAGATAACCGATTTCCTTCTTTTTCAGGCCGTCTCCGAATGCAACGTGCCCGGAAAGCGGCGGCCGAAGCCCGAGAATCGCCTTCATCAAAGTGGACTTGCCCGCGCCGTTTTCGCCGACGATGCAGAGATACATACCGGCCTCGACGGAAAAACTCAAATCCTTGACGATGGTTTCGCCCTCATAGCCGAGGCAAAGATGTTCACAGACGATTTGCGGCATTATCGCAACGCTTCTTTCAAAACTTCGAGATTTTTCCGCATAACCGCGAGATAATTGTGCCCGTAAGCCGCCTTATCCCCCACCGTGGACTGCATAGAGTCGAGCACGAGGATTTTCTGGTCATGGGCCGGCGTGTTGTAAAGGATCGTCTCGGCAACCTTGCGGGATCCGCCTTCAATGGTCAAAATGGCGGGAAGCTTCAATTCGTCCAGCTTTGCCGAAAGGAATGCAATCGTCTCAAAACTGGCCTCTGTCTCGGCGGAGCAGCCGGGAAACGCGGCGTAATATTTCAGGCCGTAATCGTCCACAAGATAGCGGAACGGGAAACGATCGCCGAACAGCAGCGTCTTCTTCGGCGAAGCTGCCACAGCGGCCTCATATTCCTTGTCCGCAGCGTTCAGCTTCGCACGGTAACCTTCGGCATTGCCCTTGTACGCCTGCGCATTGGCGGCATCAGCGCGGGCAAGGGCGTCGGCGATGGCGTCCGCGCAAAGCTGGGCATTTTTCAGCGACAGCCAGATATGCTCGTCGTATTCGTCGTGGCGCTCATGGCCGTCTTTATCGTGGCTGTGTTCTTCATGTTTATGCTCTTCATGCTTGTGGTCGGCGGCTTCCTCATGATGCTTGTGTTCGTCTTTGTTATGGTCTTCATGCTTGCGGCCGTCTTTGTCGTGGTCATGGTGATGGTGCGCTTCCATCCCCTCGACGGTCTCTTCCTGCTTCAGACGATCGCCGAGCACGTCCATCAGCCGCAGCACGACCATATTCTTGTTGACCGCCTCCTTGCGCGCGTCCTCAATCCATTTGTCCGACTCGC
>CAMVJN010000050.1 GCA_947167825.1 uncultured Selenomonadales bacterium
CGGTCATGCCGTTGACCATCGCGAAAACCGATGCGTCCGTCATGAAATAATTGACGTTGCCGCGATGCAGGAACGGATGGCCGAAAGCCAGGATACGCCCGTCTTCCTCGATTGCCGTAACCGTGCCCGTAGCCGCAAAGGAAAAATCGCCGTAAGCCAGCGCCGCGCCCACTGCGCTGCCGGGATACAGCTCCGCCTCGTAGTCCGTCGTATAGCTCGCGCCGGAAAGCCCCCCGAAGGAAGACGCCGAAAGCCCCAGCGGCTCCAGCTTCTTCTGCAGGAATTTCATGCCCGCATCGCCAAAGCCCGAGGCATAGAACAGGGATTTTTCCTGTACGCCGGCACCGTCCTTCGCCGCCTCTCCCTTGGCTGCGCCCTCTTCCCTTTCCTTGTCTTTCGCCTGCTTCCGTGCATCATTTTGAGGACGTTCGTCTTTCGCGTCCTGCTTTTTGTCCGCGCCGCGCGCTTCCTGCCTGTCTTCCGTTTCCTTCTTTTGGGGAGCGGGATTATCCTTCTTTTCCCCCGAAGTCTTCTCTGCCGCCGCAGGCGTCTCCTTCCCGGCGTCCGCGTCTTTCGGGGAAGCTGCCGGCGCTTTCTTGCCGTCCTTCGGTTCTTCCTTCGCCTTCGCATCCTTTTCAGCGCCCGGCGTCTTCGCGCCGTCCTCCGGCGCAGCCTCTTTTTCGTCCTGCGTTTTCTCTTCCTCGGTCTTCTTTTTGAGGTCAACGGTCTTTGGACGGCTCTGGTTTTTCGTATCGGGCATATCCCAAAGGGGGAGCATTTCCTCGATCGGCGTAATCAAAAACGTATGCGGGTCCATTTCCTTCACCGTCGCGGAACCGGCGCCGATCAGCTTCCCGTCGACATAAACGGGGCTGCCGCTCATCCCCTGCATCAGCCCGCCGTCCGTATCGGCAAAAGCCCCCTCGCTGCGAGCGATGATATAAGGCATGGATTTCCCGTTCTGCATGACGCCGAGAATCGTCACGTCAAAACTGCTGATTTCGCCGGAAGCGTCGGCCACCGTATAAAGCTCGCCGGTCATGCCCGCCTGCACTTCCCCCAGCGGCATGATCTCATCCATGGCCCGCGCCTCGGGCGACGCCCAGAAAAACGCCGTTCCCGCCGCCATCGCCGCCAACATATATTTCATTCGATTGAACATTTTACGCAATCCGTCCACCCTATTCCTTCCTGATCTTCGCTACTGAAGCGCCCTTCCTCACCTGCTCGCCGACGGCCACTGTCGTCTCGCGCACGACGCCGCGAACGGCTGATCTCGCCGCCACCGCTTCCCCGCCGGAAAGCGCCGCGACGCGCACAAGCACACTGCCTTCCTCGACTCTCGTTCCCGGCGCAATCACCCAGGTGACCTCGCCGCCGATGGCCGCGCGCTGGACGCTCGAAGCATCGTCAAGGAACAGTCCGCACAACGCCAACACAACGAAAGCGGCCGCCGCAACCATTTTTTTGTTCATGCCGCGCCGCCCCCTCATTTGCTCTTCCATTATAACGCCTTTGTCCCAGTTTTGCCGTAGGCCAAACCTCCCACTTCGACATTTCAGCAAGCGGCAGATACAGCATCACTTTTTCCTGGAAGATTTTCCCGTCGGCAAATCTTTCTTCTTCATGACCGCCAGCGCGCTGCCGACGCGGCGCTCCTCGCCGTCCGACGGCGAATTTTGCAGCTTGCCGCCTACGACCATTGCGCTGGAGCCGCCGCCGTCAAAATTGACGGCCTCTTTCGCGCCGTATTTGACGAAAAGCTCGGCGAACTCCGTCAGCGTCGCGCCGATGCTCGCCTCCTGCCGCCCGTCCACCACCGCGAGCAGCACATGACGGTTCGGCAGCACGGCGACACCGGTGCGCGGCGCCCGACCGCGGGCAATATCGCCGGGGAACTCTTCTTCCTCCGCCGTGACCTTGACTTTTCCGCCCTTGACCAGCGTCGGCCCCGCGCCGACAATCATCGGCACATCCTGGAACGCCGGCCCCAGCTCTTCCTCCAGCGTCACCTTGTCCCCGACGCGCACCCGCGCGAACGTATTCTTCACCGTCCCGTGCACCGAAATGACATACCCGTTATCGGGGATGATCGAATTCCCCTGATTGATCTTTACGACCTTCCCGTCCTGTACCACGAATTCCTTCCCGTACTGGTTCGTGTTTGTGCGGACGTCATAGGCCCGGTTGTAAATAATCAGCGTATTCTCGCCCCGTTCCGCGTTGACGCCGGAAACGAGCGCCGACTTCTTCCCGATGGTCACCTTTCCGCTGTAATAGACTTGATCGACAAAAGGCGCGCCGTCTTGCTTCACGCCCAGCGCGCTGCGGGTGAAATAGGTTGTGCCCACCACCGTCCCATCCATCCGCAGCACGCCGAGGATTTCCCCCGACGTCGCGAAATAATTGGAATTGATGGCCGCCACCGCATCCACCTCGTCGGACATCCGCGAGACCGTCGTCCGTCCGAGTACCTCTCCGTTGGCGAGAACCGGCACAAGATCGTATTTTTTCAGGTCGACGTCAAGCAGGAACGCCCGGAACCGCCCCCGCCCGTCGCGCCGCGTGTAGATCGTTTCCAGAAGCCCCGGCGCCGGCTCCGATTTCTGTTCGTATTCAAATTCTTTTTGGATGTCGATAAAGATGCGGTCGGGATTTTTCAGCGTCTTGACGACGAATTCCGCGGGCTCTTCGAGATCGATGGTGACAACGATGCTGTTTTTGAGCTTCGTGAAATAGACGCGATGAATGACGTCGCTGTGAATGATCGGCTTTACTTTCGCCGAGTCGCCGATCCCGGCCAGTTCCAGAATGATCTGCCTGCCGTCCTTTTCCGTCCTCGTCGTGTATTTCGGCAGCGCCGAGACGTCGAAAACGATACGGTCATGGTCGTCCCCCTTGCCGAATCGCACGTTGGTAATCGTGGGCGCCCCCGCAGCGAGGGCCGCCGCCGAAAAAAAGAAAAACAGCGCGAGCGCTAATCCCGCCGCGCGCCGAAAAATCCGACTTCCCTGAAAAAGCATAAACAGCCTCCCGTAAACAAACATAATCCTATATTTGAAAATATACCGTCAAATCCTGTGATTTGCATGAAAAAATCCCGAAAGTACTTGTCCTTCGGGATTTATAGCCGCAATACGCCTTATTCCGTTTCATGATGCGGATTTCTTTTGACAATCTCCACCGCCTTCGCGATCTGCCCCACAATCTCGATTTTTGCGTCCATCGCCATCGCATCCACCTTCGCAAACACGCATCCCTTTTGCGAAGAAACATACTTCGGCGGCAGATGGTTCAGCGCGATAATGGCAATATCCTGACGGCAATGCTCGCATTTGCAGCAATCCGGGTACTGTGCCAGCACACTGTCAAGCTGCTCCAAAACGAGCTCTTCCATCTGATTTTTGAGCTCCATCGTATTCCTCCCGCCGTGATACGTTTTTATGTCATTATATCATTCCATATACAACGGCGCAAGCTAAAACCTGCGCAAAAGCATTGACAGGGAAGTTCAAGTATGGTACATTATATATTGTTGTGTACGGGGACGCCGAAATCCCCTGCACATACCAATGACGCACTACCGAGTAGGGTATGTCATTCAAGCCTTGGAGAGTTGTCCGAGTGGTTGAAGGAGCACGCCTGGAAAGCGTGTGTACGGCGAACACTGTACCGAGAGTTCGAATCTCTCACTCTCCGCCATGAAATTCCAGCGCATTGCCTAGCGATGCGCTTCTCTAATATTTGAGATTCTTTTCAAGGTCGGACCGCAGTGTCTGGGTCCCGCGCAATGGAGCCTCGCGAACCCCGTCAGGCCCGGAAGGGAGCAGCGGTAAACGAATCGTTTCATGTGCCGCGGGGGTGCCTGGGGGCTGCGGCCCGACGTTGGAAAGCATAAAGGAGGCGGCGCACGAGACCATTTCGTGTGCCGCCTTGCTGTTTTATGATTTGAAAGGAAATTCACAATGGCAAATAAAAAAATTTACGCGGTCAAGAAGGGGCGTCTGACTGGGCTGTTCAACACATGGGCGGAATGCGGCAAGCAGGTGAACGGCTTTCCCGGCGCGATATTCAAAAGCTTCCCGACCGAAGAGGAAGCCAGGGCGTGGCTTTCCGGCGTGCCGGAATCCGTCTCACTGTTCCCCGATGACGCGGGAACGGCGAAACCGACTCCGCGCGCAAAATCCCCCGCCCCTGCCGCCGAAGACAAGCCGCCCGCTGACTACACGGTCTACACGGACGGCTCCTGCCTCCGGAATCCCGACGGTCCCGGCGGCTACGCGGCGGTAATCATCTCCACGCAGGACGGAGAAATCCGGGAGATTACCGGCGGCGAGCCATCGACAACCAACAACCGAATGGAGCTTCGCGCGGGCATCGAAGCGCTCCGTGCCCTTCCTCCCCATTCGACTGTCAGCTTCTGCACGGACAGCCAATATATGAAAAACGGTTTCACAAACTACTGGCTGCGAAACTGGAAACGAAACGGCTGGAAGACGGCGAAGGGCGAACCGGTCAAGAACCAGGATTTATGGCGCGCGCTGGACGAAGTGCTTTCCCTTCATACGGTACGTTTCCACTGGGTCAAGGGCCATGCGGGCAACCGCTGGAACGAACGGTGCGATGAACTGGCGCGCAGCGAGGCGGCGAAGTTCTTATGACGGACGCATTTTCACGGACCAGGCTTCTCCTCGGTGAGGACGGACTCGCAAAGCTTGCGGCGGCACGTGTCGCCGTCTTCGGAATCGGCGGCGTCGGCTCGTTCGCCGCCGAGGCGCTCTGCCGCGCCGGAATCGGTCATTTCCTGCTCGTCGATTCCGACGCGGTTGACGTTTCCAATATCAACCGCCAAATCCACGCGACAACGCGGACTGTCGGGCAGAAAAAAACGGACGTCATGCGCGCCCGGATGCTGGAAATCAACCCGAACGCCGACGTCCGCACGAAATGCGAGTTCTACGAGCCAAGCCGCGCGGAAGCGTTTTTCACCGAACCGTTGGACTATATCGTCGACGCGGTGGACACGGTGACGGCAAAAATCAGCCTCGTCGTCGAAGCCGAAAAGCGAAACATCCCGATTGTCAGCGCAATGGGCGCAGGCAACAAGCTCGACCCGACGCGCTTCGAGGTGACGGATATTTACAGGACAAGCGTCTGCCCGCTGGCGAAGGTCATGCGGAAAGAGCTGAAAAAACGCGGCGTCCCCCGATTGAAGGTCGTCTATTCCAAAGAGCCGCCGCTCCGTCCCGACGTCCCCGAGTCCGAAGATACGCTAAGGCCACCTCCCGGCTCGGTTTCCTTCGTCCCGTCGGTGGCGGGACTGATCCTCGCGGGCGAAGTCGTCCGCAATCTGTTAGGGCGTGTGGATTAATATAGCGGAATCCCCCCACCACCGCTTCGCGGTCCCCCGCCCCCAAAGGGGCGGACAAAAATCGGTGCTATATGTCCGCCCCCTAGGGGGCGGGGAGTGACATGCCAGTGGCATGTCACTCCGCAGGCGGTGGTGGGGGACTAAAGGAAGGCAAGTTTAGTTGGATTTCATCGCAATCTCTATCGGGAGTGAAACGACTATGAAAACAAAGATTTCCGTCCTCGGCTGCGGGCGTTGGGGCTCCTTCCACGCCTGGCATGCCGACCATATCGGCTGCGACGCGCTGCTTTGGGGACGCCCCGGCTCCCAACGGCTGGCAAAGCTCAAAAACAAACGAAAAAATGACTATCTGACGCTGCCCGAAAGCGTCCGTCTTTCCGATTCCCTGCCGGAAGCCCTGAACCACGCGGACGTCGTCATCATTTCCATCGGCTCTCAGGGGTTCCGTTCCCTTTGCCGCGAGATTGCCTCCCTGTCACGAGCGCTTTGGGAAACGAAAACCTTCGTGCTCTGCATGAAAGGTCTGGAGCTTGAAAGCGGCAAACGACTTTCCGTCGTGCTGCGCGAGGAACTCGGCAGCACACCGGGCGCCGCGGTCTGGGTCGGTCCCGGCCATGTGCAGGATTTTCTCGCGAATATCCCGAACTGCATGCTGCTCGCCTCCGACGACGAAACACTGCCGCCGCGCCTCGCCGACCTTCTGGAAAGCCCGCTGATCCGCTTTTATTACGGTGCCGACCTCTTGGGCGTGGAAATCGGCGCAGCGGCGAAAAACGTTGTCGGTCTCGCGGCGGGCATGCTAGACGGGCTCGGTCTCCCGAGCCTGAAAGGCGCGCTGATGGCCCGCGGCGCGGCGGAGCTTTCCCGTCTTGTCGGAGCGATGTGCGGTGACCCGATGACCGTCTACGGGCTGTCCCATCTCGGCGACTACGAGGCAACGCTGTTTTCCCCGCACAGCAACAACCGAAGATTCGGCGAAAACCTCGTGCGCGGCCTGCCGTCGGAAAAACTCGCCGAAGGCGTCTCCACCGCCGACGCGCTGCTCGTGCTCGGCAAACAATACGGCACTGAGCTTCCGATCACACAGACTGTCCACAACGTCATCCGGGAAAAAGCCGATCCGCGCGATGCACTTTCCCGGCTTTTCCTCCGCAAACGAAAAAGCGAATAATACGAATCACAGTAAAGAGAAAATAATCTTAACTACGATTCGTATAATCCCGCCCACAGAAAAAGCTTCCGAAGAGTTTCCTCCCCGGAAGCTTTTTGATTGCTTCTTATCCTTTGCTCAGCTTCCCTTTCGCGGCAAGCGTCTGCGACGTCACCTGATCGATCAGGTTGTCGTACATCATATCCGCGATACCGACGCCGCCCGATTTTGCCACATTCTGCATCAGCTCGGTATCCAGCATCGAATGCCAGATTTTTTCGCCCTGGCTCTCACCGAACAGCGTATTCTCCGGCACGGTTTTCCGCATTTCCTTGAACATGATATCGAGGAACATGGCCTCGAACCCCTCGCAGGCCTCGCGCAGCCGCTTCGACTCCTGCTCGGCCGAAATGCCCGACGTATCGACAGCGGCTTTTCTCGCATCCTCCAGGGCTTTCGTCGCGCGATCCAGCGACTCCTGGAAACGCGAAGCGTCGGCCCGCGCCTGCGAAATCTCCTGCGTCGTGTTCGTCATGTTCCAATTCGTGATTCCACCGACTCCATTTACCATGACAAGCCTCCGCCTTTATGATTTAGATAATCTCCAGCTCCGCATGGAGCGCGCCCGCAGCCTTGATCGCCTGCAGGATCGAGATGATATCGCGCGGCGTCGCGCCCACGCTGTTCAATGCGCCCACGATATCGCTTACATTCGCCGTCGCGTCGAGCACGATGGTGTTCGCACGTTCCTCGTTGACGTCGACGCTTGCGTTCTTCGTCACGACGGTACTGCCCACGCTGAACGGCGTCGGCTGGCTCACATCGTCTTCTTTCTCGATGCTGATGGAAATGCCGCCCTGCGCAATCGCGATACTGTCCACCGAAACGTCGCCGCCCATGACGATGGTTCCGGTGCGTTCGTTGACTACAACTTTCGCGATATTGTCCGGCATGATCGGAAGCTCCTCGATGCCCGCGACAAAACTGACGAGGTTGTTGCGGAAATGCGGCGGAATATTGATATCCACACGCCCCGGATTGGCCGCCGTAGCGACGCCCGCGTAACGCATATTGATGGTCTGGGCAATCCGCGCGGCCGTCGTGAAATCAGGCTTCGCCAAAGACAGGGAAATCGTGCCGTCCTTGCCGAGATCTTCTTCCACCGTGCGCTCAACGATAGCGCCGTTCGGCGTCAAGCCCACCGTCGGGAAATTCTTCTGCCGCGTGTTGCCGCCGCCGGTGCCCGCCGTAAAGCCGCCCGTCGAAACCGCGCCCTGCGCCACCGCGTAGACCTCGCCGTTACCCGCTAAAAGCGGCGTCTGCACCAAAGTGCCGCCCTGGATGCTCTTCGCGTCGCCCATGGACGAAACAGTCACGTCGATTGTGTCGCCCTCGCGCACGAAAGGTGGGAGCGTCGCTGTCACCGTCACCGCCGCCACATTCTTCGTTTTCAGCGAAGCCGCATCGATTGTCACGCCGAATCGCCGGAGCATATTCGTCACAGACTGCAGCACTTCCAGCGTCTTGTTCGAGTCGCCGGTCCCGTTGAGGCCCATGACGAGCCCGTAGCCGACGAGCTGGTTGGCCCGCACGCCCTGCACCTTCGCGATATCCTTGATGCGCGTGACCGGGGACTCCGCGAAGGCAAGCCCCGAAACGGCCATGCAAAGAACCGCCGCAAAAAGCGCGATCCATTTTTTCATAGACATCCCAATTCCTCCAATTTCAAATCAGAACAGGATATTGAAAATCTGCGTCAGGATGCCCTGCCGCTGCTTCGAGTTCAACGGGCCCTTGCCGTCGAAGCGGATGGTCGCGTCCGCCACCTGCGACGACGAAACGGTATTGTTCGCAGTCACATCGTCGCGGCGCACGACGCCCCGCAGCGTGATCTTGTGCTCGTTCTTGTTCTGCCAGATGGACTGTGTTCCCTCGACGACCATATTGCCGTTGGGCTCCACATCGACCACCGTAACCGTCACACGACCGTTTGCGCGGTTCGTGCTGGACGCCGAGCCGTCCGCTTTCCAGCTGTCCGAGCCGCTCATGGACGCCGGAAGGCGAAGAGCATTCAGAAAATCAAAGACGCCGAGCCCCGCCCCCACGGAGACATTGCCAGACTTGGAATTACTGCCGGATTTCGTCGCGGAAGTCGACGCCGATTCACTGATGACAATGGTCAAAATATCGCCGACGTTCTTTGCCTTGCTGTCGGAAAAATAATCGATCCCGCCATGCCCGTCGCTGTTCGACCAAAGGGACTGCGCCGACACGGAAAGCGGCGATGCCAGCAGCAACGCCGAAAGCCCCGCGGCCACCCAAAGCCGCCCTTGTTTTTTCATACCTTTCCTCGTCCTTTCCGTCAACTGTGTACGATTTCCACCGTAGCCTCGTCCAAGATCCGTCCCCGAAGCACCTTCCGCGAAGTCGTGTTCCGCACGCGGATAATTTCGCCCGCATGCCCCGCCTCCAACGCGACGCCGTCAATCTTGACCTCAACGCCGTTCACCCGCGAGATCAATGTCACGGGAGCCCCCGCTTTCAAAATGTCCGGGGTCTTCAGCAATGTCCGAATAAGCGGCGCCCCGATGCCCAGCGAACGCGAAAGCGTCTTGCCGACAATCTCGTCCGTCTCGGTCAGGAACAACTTTGCCCGAGAGCCGACTTCCTGCTCCTCGAACCGGAAATCCCCCTCCGTCAACGGCTGTCCCGCCATGATCGGACGCGCCGCCACCGCGATACGGTCAAACACATGCACCTTGAACTGGCATTTGATCGTACGGAACGGTGCGCCGTCCAC
Source organism: uncultured Selenomonadales bacterium (assembly GCA_947167825.1). Classification (GTDB taxonomy): domain Bacteria; phylum Bacillota; class Negativicutes; order Selenomonadales; family Selenomonadaceae; genus RUG12372. The sequence continues at coordinate 9,322 of CAMVJN010000050.1, forward strand.
CAGCACGTCTATATAGACCGCAGTATTCCCCCAAAAGCGCACCCCATAGGGAAGCGACGGTACGAAAGTGACGTCCCCTTCCGGCGCGCGCACAATGCGCGGCATGGACGCCTTTTCCACCGTATAGCGGCGGGTATCGCCGGCCTTTTGCATGGCCTCGTCGATGAAAGCGATTGCCTGCCGCTGCATTTCCTCGAGGGAAATCTCCTGCGGATAAATATCCGCTGCCGTCTTGCCGTAAGCGCAGGCAACGGATGCCGCCGCCCAAAGGAGAAACGCCGCGAAAAGAACGCACAGCCGACGCATCTTACCGCTTCAAACCGTTGGCAATCTCAAGCATCGAATCCGACGTCGTGATTGCCTTTGCGTCCGATTCGTAAGCGCGCTGCGCAACAATCATATTGACCATTTCCTCGACGACCTGCACATTCGACATTTCGATAACCGACTGCACCAGCGTCCCGCGCCCTTCCTCGCCGGGATTGCCCTCCACCGGGCCGCCCGACGCGTCGGACTCGTAAAAGAGATTGTGCCCGCGGGAAATCAGTCCGGCGGGATTGACAAACCGCGTAATCGTGATCTGCCCCACCTGTTCCTGCACATTATTGATAATCTGCGAAACTCGTCCGTCGCTCGAGATCGTGATTCCGTCGTTCGGCACCTGTTCATCAAACGTGATATTGTCGGCCAACGGATAACCGTCGGTCGTCACCAGGCGATTGTTCGAGTCGCGCTTGAACGAACCGTCGCGCGTATACGCGATCGTGCCGTCAGGCATCTCGACGCGGAAAAAGCCGTCGCCCTCGATCGCCACATCCAGCGGATGCCCCGTGGACTGCAAATTGCCCTGCGTGAAAATGCGCTGGGTCGCCGCGAGACGGTCGCCGAGGCCGATCTGGAGCCCAGTCGGATACTGGGAATCCGCACCGCTCTCCGCGCCCGCAGGACGAAGGGTTTGATACAGCAAATCATGAAACTCCGCGCGCACCTTCTTTGCGCCAAACGTATTGACGTTCGCGAGGTTATGCGCCACCACGTCCATGTTGTCCTGTTGCGTCTTCATCCCTGATGCCGCAGACCAAAGGGCTCGCATCATAATACATCCGCTCCTAACATGATAAAATAGTAAAAATGGTCAA
>CAMVJN010000051.1 GCA_947167825.1 uncultured Selenomonadales bacterium
GCCCCTTTCCTTCCGGTTCGAGATGGGCGGCATCGACGTGGAGCGGCTGTATCAGTATGTCGCCGTCGAGCTCAAGGACGACTGGTGCAAATCGAAGCTGCCGTATTTCGAGATTGCCGAGGCCATGCACCGAAAGCAGCGGTATGTGCTGGAGGATTTCATGGCGCGGGGCGTCGAGAGCGGCGAGCTGACGCAGGAAGAAGCCGAGTATATGCAGGCGTATACGATTATCGGCAAGAACGGCGTGATGAGCATGAACTGCCCGGAGATTCCCGTGCGGTTCCGCGCCAGCGACCCGATTTCCTACAGCAGGGCCGTCACCTTCGGACGGAAGATGATGCGCCATATCGCCGATTACATGATCCGGCACATGCCGGGCTTCGAGAACGCCTATATCAGCCGCGAGGCGGCCATGCTGGGCGCGCGGGAATCCTGGCGGATCCGCGGCAAATATTACTTGGTCGAGGACGACTACCACAACCAGAGCCGTTTTCCCGACGCCGTCTGCCGCACCGCGTGGTTTATCGACGCCCATGGGGAAAAGGTCTCGGAAAAGCTGCCGAAGGGCGGGTTCTACGAGATTCCCTATCGGTCGCTGGTCAACGAAAAGGTGCCGAACCTGATCACGGCGGGCCGCTGCATCAGCGCCAGCTTCATCCTGCAGGCCTCCATGCGCATCCAGGCCACTTGCATGAGCATCGGCGAGGCGGCGGGCGTCGCGTCCGCCTGGGCGCTGGCTCACAACATGGAGGCCAACGAGGTGCGTTGGGAGGATATCCCCCAGGAAAAGAGAAGCTATGTCACCGCGGGGTAAGGGGAAATTGTCCCGGCAATTTTTGGCCCGGACGATTTTTTTGCCATTTTTAATTAATTTATTTTAGTTTTCATTTGCGCTGACGAAAAAAAAGCGATAAAATAGGTATACGTCGAAATATCGACAGCTGATTATACAGGGGGAAGCATCCGATGAAAAGCATCAGGAAATTACAGAAAGCACTCGCGGCACTGGCTGTCGCGGGCTATATGGGCTTTGCCGCTTTGGGGGCGGCAGAGGCCGCGCCGATTGTCGAATTGACGCTCCAGGAGAGTATTGACATGGCGCTGAAAAATAACCGCACAATCAAAGAATCGGCGGAAGACCAGGCGCAGGCTTACTGGGTGCACAGAGAGGCGCGCAGGAATGCCGGACCGACGCTATCTTGGAGCGGAACGGCATGGCAGCGCTCGGGTCATTGGAACAATGCCCAGATTCATGACGCTTATGACCAACTGTATGATCTCAATTCTGACCGGATGTTTTCGAATCAAGTGCAGGTGTCATTCCCGCTTTACACTGGCGGTAAAATCGAGAACGCCATCGAAGCGGCAGAGCTTGGCCGTGACGCGGCGGATTTGACGCTGGAGGCCACGAAGCAGGGAATCAAGGAGCAGACCACGGCGGCCTATTTCCAGATCCTGCAGTTCCGCAATCTGATCCAGGTCAACAAGGAAGCGGTCGATACGCTGCAGGCGCATTTGGACAACGTCAATGCCCAGTACCGGGTAGGCACTGTCGCCAAGTCGGACGTACTGCGCTCGCAGGTCGAGCTGGCGAACCAGCAGCAGGCGCTTGTCAACGCGCAGAACAATTACGACGTGGCGGTGGCGACCTTCAACAACATCGTCGGGCTGCCGACGGAAACCATCGTGGACGCGAAGGAAGACCTTTCTTATACGAAATATGATATTTCGCTGCCGCGCTGCACGGATTACGCGCTGATCCACCGTCCCGACGGGATCGCGATGGAACGCGCGTGGAAGCGGGCAGAGGCGATGATGAAGGCGGCGAAAGCCGGTTATCGTCCGCAGGTCAATGCCGTCGTGTCGCGTTCATGGTCAGGCGATGCGCCGTTTTCGACCAATACGGTCAAATATAGCGAAACAAGCGACGGTACGAACGCCGGCCTTCAGATGAGCTGGAACATTTTCGACAACAACGTGACCGAGGCGCAGGTGCAGCAAGCGAAGGCGTCCATGCGGAAAGCCGAGCAGCAGCTTTACGAAACGCAGGAGTCGATACAGCTTGACGTTCGCAAGGCGTACCTGAACCTTCTCGCGGCGGAGCAGAATATCCACACCACGAAGGTAGCCGTCGACCAGGCGCAGGAAGATTACAAGATCGCGCAAGTCCGTTACAGCGCCGGCGTCGGCACGAACCTTGACGTCATGGACGCGGAGGACAAGCTGATCCAGACCCAGACTACCTATATTACGGCGCTTTATGACTACAACACCAGCAAGGCGGCTCTCGATCAGGCCATGGGTCTCAAGGTGGAACTGGACGTCGCGAACTATTACAAGGAAGCCATCGACGAAACGATTCCGGTGCGGCCTTCCCTCGACACATCGATGAACCTCACGGCGGAGGATGCAGGTGTCGTGTCCCCTGTCATCGTCCATCTGGAGAATGCCGAGCGGCCTTCGGAAACGGTCATGGCGGGCATCCACGCGGCGAAGGCGGCGACGCTGGCGGCGCAGCAGCAGGAGGAACAGGCAGTCCAGGACGCGCAGGAGGCGGCAGCCGAAGCGGCAGAGTAAAGCGAAAAGCAATATTGGGAGCGGGCGTATTTTTCATGCTCCGCTCCTTTTTTATCCAAGCCGGTTATTCATATATGAATTTTGTTTGAGAAAACTTCAAAAACATGTTATACTACCATAAATGGGGTTAAGCAAGGAGGTTTTTGCGTGTTTGTTTCCTCTGTCGTTTACGGGAAAATTTATGATATGGCGCAAACGGCGCTGCCCGAGCCGGAGGACTGGCGTCATGCGCTGATGCTTGCCGGCGTCATGCGGTGGTTCGCCGAGTTCCGCGGCTTCCCGGATGCGGCGGATCTATGGGCGGCTGCAGGGCTTGCGCGCCGTTCGGGGCTGGACGGGAAAACCCTTTGCAAGGCCGGAATGGATGAGGATGTCGTCCGCCTTGTGCTTCGGGAAAACGTCGCCGACGCCGACGCGCAGGCGCCCCTGACTGTTGAGGCACAGCTCGGCTGCCTCGTCGTGACCCTCGACCATCTTTCCGCGTTGGTCGTCGCCAGCGCGGCGAACCGGCCGAAGGGCAGCGTCAAGGATATGAAAGTCTCAGCCGTGCAGAAAAAATTCAAGGATTCCAAGTTCGCGCCGGAAGTGAACCGCATGACGATCCTGCAGGGCGCGCGCCGGATGCGCTGGGAGATCGGAGACCTGACCTCGAAGACCATCAAGGCCGTGCTCGCCTGCGAGAAGGAAGTGCGGGAAGCGGCCCGGAAAATCGCTTGATGCTGCTCCCTGCAAAGATTCAAAAATCTTGACAGCCCCCAGTAGAATTCATGAAACGCAAGAAAACACCCGCGCAGGCGAATATTCGTCTCATGCGCGGGTGTTTTTCGTGATGCATTACTGCGCCCAGTGGACGCTTTCGAGGTTGTCTTTGCCGATGATCGTCAGCTTGCAGAGGAACGCGGGTACGTCACGCATTCCGTTGTTCTGCTTGATTTCCGAGGATTCGGTCTGTCCCTTTTCGATGTTGCGGATCAGGCGCAGGCATTCATTGACCGGGAGCGCGGGCGGCTTGTCGATGGTCATGCCCTGCCGGTCGGCGGCGATGGCGCGCACGCCCTCCGGGTCGGCGTCCAGTCCCGTGATGAAAGGCCATTTGCCCGAATAGTTCACATCCAGCGCTTCGCGGATTCCCTCCGCCAGCGTGTCGTTCGGGGAAAGCACCGCGCTGAGCGGCCTGTCGTTTGCGTAAGAGAGCTGCAGGATTCGATTCATGCGCGTCTTCGCGTTTTCCGCGCTCCAGTCATTCGTCGCCGTCTTGGAAAAGCTCTTTTCGTCGGACGGGATGCGGAGACGCCCCTGGTCGAGGTACGGCTGAAGGATTTCCATCGCGCCCTCGAAGAACAGGTGCGAGTTGTGGTCCCTCGGATCGCCGGCGAAAAGCTCGATATTGTCCGAGCCGGCGGATTCCTTCAGCCGGAGAGCCCGCTCGATGGCCCGCGCCTGCGTGCGGCCGATTTCCTTTGAGTCGAAACCGACGAAATAGGAAATATGGGCGGAGTTCATGATCAGGCGGTCGTAAGCGATGACGGGGATGTTCTGTTTCGCGGCTTCCGCCAGCGCGTCCTTCAGCACGTCGCCGTCTATGGCGCCCACGATGATCGCGAGGGGCTTTTGCGCAACGGCTTGGCGGAATTGCTCGGTTTGTTCTTCAGCCGCCCGTGCAAAGCGCAGGTCGGCGAGAAAGCCGTTCTTCTCCAACGCGCCCTGAAGCGCGAGGCCGTTCCGCTGCCAGCTGTCTGACGAAAGGGCGAAAAGCACGGACACGGTCCGGGCCGGTTTGCCGCCGACCTTGTTGTCCATTTGCCCTCCGCAGCCCGTCAGCGCTATCATGCCGAGCACACACAATACCAGCGTCAAAAACATCGTCCATCGTTTCATGGGAATCCCTCCTGTGGTTGTCCTGACTGTTCGCGTTCTTTACGTTCTCTTTCCCTGCATCCGTTTGCGTTCAGCCCGGGAACCGCCGTGACGCCCTGCGGCCCCCGTTGTCCATTGCTCATAACATTGCTTTCGGGGAGTTTTTCTCCCTCTTTATAAAAAATGTTAATTCAACTTAAACTTATTATTTATTATACTTCGCTTTTTATTTCGGGGCAAGGGATTATTCAGCTGCTGCCTTTATGCGACAGCAGGTTTCGGGGCGGGAGCCGGGGCTTCCATCAGCACGATGCCGCCCTTGTCCACGGAAAGCGCGCGGAGCGCGTTCAGCACCGCCAGCACCATCACGCCGACGTCGGCGAAGATCGCCATCCACATCGTCGCGAGACCGGCCGCGCCGAGGATCAGGCAGGCCGCCTTGACGCCGAGGGCCATCACGATGTTCTGCTTGACGATTGCCATGGTTTTCCTTGCGATACGCATCGCCAGCGAAATCTGCTGCGGGTCGTCGTACATCAGCACCACGTCCGCCGCCTCGATGGCCGCGTCGGAGCCCATCGCGCCCATTGCCACGCCGATATCGGCGCGGGCCAGCACCGGCGCGTCGTTGATGCCGTCGCCGACGAAGGCCAGCATGCCGTCGCCTTCCTTTTTCTGCGAAAGCAGTTCCTCGACTTTTTCGACCTTGTCGGCGGGCAAAAGCTCGCTGCAGACCATGTCGAGGCCCAGCTCTTCCGCTACCGCGTCGGCCACCGGCTTCGCGTCGCCGGTCAGCATGACGGTCTTCCTGACGCCGGCCTCGTGCAGCAGCTGGATCGCTCTGGCGGAAGTCGGCTTCACCACGTCGGAGATGACGACATGGCCGACATACTGTCCGTCGATGGACACATGGATCGTCGTGCCCGTTTTTTCGCAGGGATGCCAGTCGGCGCCGACGGCCTCCATCATCTTTTCGTTGCCGACGCAGACCGTCTTGCCGTTGACCAGGGCGCGGATGCCCTGCCCGGCGATTTCCTCCACGTTTTCCACGCTGCAGTCGTCCGCTTCGTTCGGATAAGCCGCGCGAAGCGAATTCCCGATCGGGTGCGTCGAGTACCGCTCGACGTGGGCGGTCAGGTGCAGCAGCTCCGTCGGCTCGATGACGTCGGGGTGGACGGCGGAAACGTCGAACACGCCTTTTGTCAGCGTTCCGGTCTTGTCGAAGACTACGGTCTCGGCGTCCGCCAAAAGCTCCAGGTAACTCGAACCCTTGACCAGTACGCCGTTGGCCGACGCGCTGCCGATGCCCGCGAAGAAAGAAAGCGGCACCGAGATGACAAGCGCGCAGGGGCAGCTGATGACCAGCAGGATGAACGCGCGCTCAATCCAGACCGCCCAATCCGGCGCAAGCCCCATGAACCCCATCCGAACCAAAGGAACCGCCAACGCCAGTGCCACGGCGAACGCGCAGACGAACGGCGTGTAGACGCGGGCGAATCGCGTGATGAAGTTCTCCGAGCGGGATTTCTTCATGCTGGAATTTTCGACGAGTTCCAGGATTTTCGCCGCCGTGGACTCGTCGGCTTCCTTCGTCGTCTCGATGCGGATCAAGCCGGACAGGTTGATGCAGCCCGAAAGCGCCTCGTCGCCGGCCTTCGCTTCCCTGGGCAGGCTCTCGCCGGTCAGCGCCTTCGTGTCGAGCGTCGTCGTGCCGTCGATGATTCTGCCGTCGATGGGGATGCGTTCCCCCGGCTGGACCACGATAACCGTGCCGATTTCCACGTCGTCGGGATCGACGCGCTCAAGCTGCCCGTTCTCTCCCTCGATATTCGCGTAGTCGGGGCGGATGTCCATCAGCGCCGAGATGTTGCCGCGGCTCTTGCCGACGGCGTAGCTCTGGAACAGCTCGCCGATTTGGTAAAACAGCATGACAGCCGCGCCCTCGCGGTATTCGCCGAGCGCCATCGCGCCCAGCGTGGCGATCGCCATCAGGAAGCTCTCGTCGAAGAACTCGCCGTGGCTGACGCCCAGCGCCGCTTTCCGCAGGATATCGTAGCCGATGACCAGATAGGGAACGATGTAAAACGCGCCTAAGAGCGGCCCTTCAACAGTGGCGAATTCCAGTGCGACGAGCAGCACCGAAGCCGCGATGATCCGCACCACCATGATTTTCTGTTTTTCCGTCATAACGCTGCACCTTCTTTTAGAGTGAAGATATTTGTTCGCTGCCCGTTATTAAATGAACACTTCGCAGTCCGGCTCGACCTTCTTGCAGGCTTCGCGAACTTTCGGCATCACGACGGCGGGGTCGGCGCCCTCGGCGAACTCGACGGTCATCTTCTGGGCCATGAACCCGACGGCGGCCTTGTCGACGCCCTCGACCTTCGAGGCGGCCTCCTCCATCTTCAGCCCGCAAGCCGCGCAATCCACTTCGATCTTGTACTTCTTTTTCATCATGTATACCTCCCAATAAATTTTTGTTAATTTACTTACATGAACATTTAATCATATATTAAAATAAAAATCAAGAGGTTTTTGAAAAATTTTTTATAAAACCACAGAAACCTTCTTCTCCCGGCGAATATTTGAATGACTTATGATATAATAGAAAAAATGCCGCAAAGGAGGCTTTCGGATGAAAAGGCATTGATTGCAGGGAGCCGGTTGACGGTATCGGACGGAACCTGCGGATGGAATCTAGGATTTTTGCGAGGCAGTGTGCGGAAGGACAACGACGAGGAGGATTGAACCGGTGCGATTGGTATATATGAACGGCGGATTGGGAAACCAGATTTTCCAGTATGTCTTTTTCCGGTGGCTGGAAATTGAAACAGGCGAAAGCTGCATTATCGACGACGCGGCGTTTTTTGGAACCAATGTGCCGCATAACGGATATGAGCTGGAGCGGCTGTTCGGCGTGCGAAAAAAACGACTGAGCCGGTTTTTCCCGGCGTCGGCATGGCGGGAAATGATAGAGCAAAGGGAAAAGGGCGTCGGCATCGCGCAGCAGATTCTCGACGCGGGGAATGACATACGGGTCATTTGCGAGCGGGGCGTGATGAATATCACGTTCAACGGGGAAATCGTTTTGGTGGACGGAACCCCGAACGCGATGCGGGAGGCGCTGTCGGATGATTGCTATTATCACGGGTATTGGCTTGGCAACGCTTTTTTGCTGGATTTTTCAAACACCATTTTGACGGAGCTTGTTTTTCCCGACATCGAGGATGAGAGAAACTATGCCCTTGCCGAAGCAATGAGCATGGAGGATCATTCGACGGCGGTGCATATCCGGCGCGGCGACATGGTGAAGCTGGGCTGGGCGACTTCACCGGATTGGTATCGGGCGGCGCTGGCCAAAGCGGAACTCATTTGGAAGCCGGAGCATTATTATCTCTTTTCCGACGATCTCGCGTGGTGTGCAGAGCACATGGAAGATCTGGGGCTCAAGGGCGTTCGGGACAGGCTCGTCGTGGTGGACGGCAACAGAGGCGAGCAGGCTTATGTCGATATGCAGCTCATGTCTTTGTGCGCCCATCGCTTGATTCCGCGCAGCTCGTTCAGCCTGGCGGCGAATATGTTTTGCCGTCGTCCGGATAAAATGAATATGATCACTTGGTCGTAAGAGCCACCGGGCAAAGGAGGAGAAATCTATATGAAAAACATTTCTCTGGGGAAAACGGGAATCGTCTCGCCGCAGAACGGGTTCGGAGCGCTGCCGGTCCAGCGGGTGACGAAGGCGGAGGCCGTGAAATTGCTCCGCGCCGCATACGAAGGCGGCATGACCTACTTCGACACGGCGCGGGCTTACAGCGACAGCGAGGAAAAGCTGGGCGCGGCCTTCGGGGACGGCATCCGCGACAAAATCTTCATCGCGACGAAGACCCACGCGCTGACGCCGGAAGGCTTTTGGAAGGATCTGGAAACTTCCTTGAAAAACCTTCGCACCGACCACATCGACCTTTACCAGTTCCACTGTGTAAACCAATGCTGGTCGCCGGGGGACGGATCCGGCATGTACGAGTGCATGGCTGAGGCGAAGAAGCAGGGGAAAATCCTGCATATCGGCGTCACCGCCCACAAAATTCAAGTCGCTTTCGACTGCGTGGCGTCGGGGCTTTACGAGACGATGCAGTTCCCCTTCAGTTATCTTTCGTCGGACAAGGAAAAGGAGCTGGTACGGAAGTGCGGCGAGGCAAATATGGGCTTCATCGCGATGAAGGGACTGGCCGGCGGATTGATCACGAATTCCCGGGCGGCGATGGCGTTCATGGCGCAGTACGACAATGTGATGCCGATCTGGGGCGTGCAGCGGGAGACTGAGCTGGCCGAATGGCTTTCGTATATGAAGGAAACGCCGGAAATGACGCCGGAGCTGGAAGCGTTTATCGCGAAAGAACGAGAGGAGCTGACCGGTGAATTTTGCCGGGGCTGCGGCTATTGCATGCCTTGTCCGGCGGGCATCATGATCAACCAATGCGCACGCATGTCGCTGATGCTCCGTCGAGCGCCGTCGAAGGCGTGGCTGACGCCGGAGATGCAGGCGGAAATGAAAAAGATTGAGGGCTGCCTGAATTGCCGGAAGTGCACGACGAAATGCCCCTACGAGCTGGACACGCCGGAGCTCCTGCGCAAGAATTACGAGGACTATAAAAAGGTGCTGGCCGGGGAAGTGGCGGTATAATAGTATAGGGAGGGGTTTTCATGGGAGTTGTCGGAGCTGTTGCTGTACCGCATCCGCCTTTGATTATGCCGGAGGTCGGGCGCGGCGGGGAAAAGGGAATCCAGCCGACCATCGACGCGTACCGCGAGGCGATGCGCCGGATGGCGGCGTTGAGGCCCGATACCGTTATTATTTCCAGTCCCCACGCGACGATGTACGCCGATTATTTCCATATCTCGCCGCGAGATCACGCGGCGGGGGATTTCGGCGATTTCCGCGTGCCGGGGCTGAAGCTGGAAGCGGATTATGACACGGAGCTTGTGAAAACATTGTCGCGCTGCCTGATGGAGGCGAAGGTGGACGGCGGCACCGGTGCGGAGCGGATGCCGAAGCTGGACCACGGCACGATGGTCCCGCTTCGCTTCGTGCAGGAAGTCATGCCCGACGTGAAAATTATCCGCGTCGGGCTGTCCGGTCTTTCTCCGCGCACGCATTACCGCTTCGGCGAATGCGTGGCGCGGGCGGCGGAGCTTTTGAACCGCCGCGTAGTCTATGTGGCCTCCGGCGATCTCTCCCACAAGCTGAAGGCCGACGGCCCTTACGGTTTCGCCGCCGAAGGCCCGGTCTTCGACAAGGAGTGCATGGATGCGCTGGCGGCGGGGGATTTCCTGCGGCTGCTTTCGATTGACGCGGAGCTTTCCGAAAGGGCGGCGGAGTGCGGCCTTCGATCGTTCTGGATGATGGCGGGCGCGCTGGACCGTCGGAAGGTCGAGAGCGAGCAGCTTTCCTATGAAGGGCCTTTCGGCGTCGGCTACGGCGTGGCGTCTTTCATCGCCGGCGAGCGGGACGAGAGCCGCGCCTTCGGGGATTTGTTCGAGAAAGCGCAGAAGGATCGCCTCGCGGCGCGGAAAGCAGCGGAGGACGAATATGTGAGGCTGGCGCGCATGAGCCTCGAAACCTTCGTGAAAACGGGCAAGCGCGCCGACGTGCCGAAAAATCTGCCGCCGGAGCTTTCCGAGGCGCGGGCGGGGGCTTTCGTCTCGCTGAAAAAGGACGGCATGCTGCGCGGCTGCATCGGCACAATCCTGCCTGTCACGGAAAGTCTCGGCGCCGAAATCGTGCGGAACGCCGTCTCGGCCTGCTCAGAGGACCCGCGGTTCAGCCCGGTGACCGAGGACGAGCTGGCCGATCTCGTCTACA
>CAMVJN010000052.1 GCA_947167825.1 uncultured Selenomonadales bacterium
GCATGAGCACAAACGGGGAAGTCATTACGGGCAGTGATTTCAAACGCATGGTTGCCGGCGCGTACAGCGAATTTTTGTTGGAATATGAAAACATCAACGAACTCGATCGGAAGCTTCGCCCGGAGCACGATTCTCATCCGGGCACGAATATCCTGCGCACGATGGGCGCGGCAGTCATGCCCCTCGCGGGGACGAAGGACGACAGCATCGGCGGGCTCTCTCGCCGCGTGGCGTCGGCGGCAATCCTCGGCGCGCGGGGGAATTCCGGCGTCGTGCTGTCCCAGATTTTGCGGGGGCTTGCAAAAGGACTGAGCGGGAAAATCGACGCGACCTCGTCGGAATTCGGCAAGGCATTCCAATACGGTATCCTCTACGCCCAGCGCGTATTGCCGGAGGAACCGGAACGTCCGATCGTCAACGCGGCCCGCGCCGTGGCGAAAGGCGCCTATCAGGCCGTCCGCGCAAACCTGCCCATCACGGAAATCCTCGCGGCGGCCATCGAAGCGGGGGAACGTCCCGGCGGGAAAGAAGCGGAGCTGGACGTGGGCGAGCAGATTATGCTGACGTTCCTGGTCGGCTGCCAAAAGGGGCTGAACGGGAATTTCGTCTCCCCTGCCCTGAACTTTTCCGTCGGCACAGGGGAAAAGACGGCGGGACTGCCCGACCCGCGCCATGACGTCGTTCACCCGTACTGCCTGACCTTCTGCCTGAAGATTCCGCAGGCGGACGAGGAGGAAATCGAACGGCTTTTGCAGGAAAAAGCCAGCTTCGTCGTCGTCGAGCGGCGCCGCAATATGCTCCATGTGCATCTGCACACCGCCCATCCCGGCGTCGTGCTGGAATACGCGACGGGGCTCGGCCCGGTCACGGACATCCGTCTGAACAACATGGCGGAACCCCATTCGATGGTGCTGGCCCATTCGACGCTGATGCCGGTCGCTCTCCTGGCCGTATCGCGCCACGAGGCACAGGCGGAGCGGCTGACGAAGCTGGGCGCGACGCTGATCACGCGCGGCGACGAGGGCGACGTGCCATCGGTGGGCGCGCTGGTCAACGCGGCGCACAGCGACCTCGCGGAATCCTATGTACTGGTGCCGGACAGCCCGAGAATGAAGCTTGAGCTGCAGCAGGTCAAACGAATCCTCGGCCACCGCGTCGAGATCGTCTCGGTCTCCAGCGAAGCGGAACAGGAAACCGTCGTCCGGAACTTCGACCGCCGCCTGTCCGCCTCGCAAAACGCGGAGCGGATGCAAAAGAGGCTGACGGATAAATAAACGAAAAACCGCCCCGCAGGACGGTCTTTCTCCCTCCGAGAGCTGGCAGGCTCCGAGGTATTGCTTCCACGCTTTTGTGGCTGTACGTCAGGTCGTCAGCGTGTCAGCAAGTAAAACAGAAAATTTGCCACTATTCCTGCTAAGACAGCGAAGAGAAAGCGGCACAGGGTAACAAGCATTTCGTCACCTCCCTCTGCTGAGAGGCGCACAGCAAAAATAGTATAGCATTTTTTTAGAGGTTATGCTATAATGCGCTTAGGGTAACGAGCATGTGCGAGTGGCAGCTTGCACGAACAAACAAAAAAGCCTCCTCTGCGGGAGGCTTTTTTGTTTGCATTTTATACCGTCATGTCGAATCGTGGGCCAACCATCTATATCAGCATATTGACCGCGAACGCAGCTTTGGCGGCGGGGTCGTTTTCCTTTTCGCTAGTGTCGCCCAGCTCTCCCTTGCGTTGCTCGGCCTGAGCAATCATGTCCTTGACCTTCTGCACTTCGGCCTCGTCGCACATATTCTGCTTGTAACCTGCCTCGATTTGTTCAAGATCGACCTGGAGCAGCCGCATGACTATTTCGAGGTCGCCCTGCGTCTGAGCCGCCGCGATTTGGCGTGCTCGCTTCTCACCATTGAAGCCAACTCTACCGCCGGAAGTAATCGTTGTCATTTCACCGTCTTCGTCAATCTTCACTTCCATGCTTTGGAACCCGATTTTGCCCCGATTTTCTTCCAACATCTCATCGGCGACACGCAGATTGTCGAGGAGCTTCGCCCGCTTTTCCTCGTCAGTCAAACAGACTTTCAAATGCTTCGATGAGATCGAGGTCATGCCCTCGCGAACGACGGCGAACTGGTCACGCAGGTACTTCATTAGTTCATTGGTATTCGAAAATTCCTGTACCTTGACCGCGTCTGTTTTTCCCGCAAGATACGCCTTCGCCAGCGCGGGATTGCCTTGGTTCGGCAGGCCGACGATTTTCTCGGCGTTCGCCTTCAAAATCCGCGCCGCTTCCTCCTGCTGTCGTTTCAGCGTTTCCGTCAGGCTTTCGGGCTTTGCCGCGTCCCCGATTTTCCCCTGTTTCGCCTTTTTGTCGAGCTTTTTCTTTTTGTCCTTCATCTCGTCCAAGAGCGACTGCCACCACGCCTTTTTCGACGAACGATTGACGCGGCCCGACGCTTCCGGCTTCCTGCCGCCGCCTTCGCTGACGCCGATGCTCCATGCGCTGAGGCCGCCGTCTTCGTGGATGATCCACCCGTGCGCTTGGACCTTGCTCCCGTCTGCGCGCGTCCTCGGCAGGCTTGCGGTTGTCTCTTGCACATCGTAGAGTAGCGCCTCGTACTCCTCACGCTTCGCCGGATCTTTTTCCATTTCGCGCAAAATCTTCGACGAAATGGCGACATTGCCCATGCCGCTGCCCGAGAACGGTCGGGTACCGACGGTGAATTTCAGCTTCGGGAACTTCTCCGCAAGCTCGGCAAGAACGCCGCTTGTGCCCTTGCCCTTCGTCTTTTCCTTGTCCACGCCTTCCGCCGCCGATTTCTGCGCGAAGGCAAGCGCCGCTTCCGAGACATAACTGTTTCCTACTTTTACCGGCATTTTGATCTCCTCCTTGAAAAATACAATACTCCCTGACCGCTCCGACTGTCCCCGTCGTTCCTCCTTCCTTTGCTTTCTCCTGCTTTCATGGTATAATGTGCCGCTTGGCGAGCGCGAAGCGCGAGGTTAGCAACACATATCCACTGTGTGGTATGATAAGTCCATGCAAGTTGCAACGGACAATCGAATCCTTTATAATGAACAAATTTTTACGGCAAGAAAATCTGATTTTCTGATTTCCTGATTTTCTGATTTTCTTGCTCCAACATTTTGCAAAGGTGATTATGATGACGGCAATTCGTCACAAGAAGCTATGGATTTTGCCTGTTTTGACACTTTTATTGCTGGCCGCCGACGCCCTGTTTCTCGGACGGGACGGGGCGATCCATGTGGACGGCGCGGGCGGGCCGTTTCCCGCCTTTCGGACGGAATCGCTGAACGGACGCACCGTGACGGACGAAATTTTTGCCGGAAAGACGACGGCGGTCTGCGTCTGGACCGTGCGCGACGCCGAAATCAGCCGCGCCGCGCTGAACCATCTTGCCGCGATTGCCGAAGAACTGCCTGAAAATGCGCAATTCATCGGGCTTGTCGGGGATTTGAAAATCGAAGACGACCCGGAAAAACGCTTGACGGCGAAAGCGATTGCGGCGGATTGCCCCGCGATTTTTCCGCAGCTTTTGCCCAACGACGATTTCATGCCGTTCCTGACGCGGCTTCGCAGCGCGCCGACCGTCGTCTTCATCGACAGCGCGGGGCGGCTCGTCGGCCAGCCTGTGGTCGGCGACGAGCCGGAATTGGTGAGAAAGGAATTTTTTCGTTTGATGAAAAAGGATTCCCCGCGCAATCTTGCGCTACGGAAGATACAGAAGGCGCTGCTTTAGTCAGCTCTCCCCGTTTTCCTTCTCGTACAGCATGACCGTCAGCAAAAATCTCTTGCAATCGGTTTCTTCCGAAACTTGTATATCCATTTCGCCCTTGTATTTTTGGGCGCAGCGGCGGATATTCATAAGCCCCATGCCGTGCATCGCTTGATCCGGCTTGCTGGTAACAGGGAGTTCGCCCGCCTCGTCCCAATGAATCTCCCCCGTGAAATCGTTTGCCGCCTCGATGAAAAACAGGCGGCCTTTTTCATAGGAGCGGATCGAGATTTCCCGCGCCGCCGCCTCGACAGCGTTTGCCAGCGCGTTGCTGGCAATCACGCTGACGTCGTAAATGTCGAACCTTCCGTCCTGCGGCCAATGGAAATCGGCCGCGAAGGCGGCTCCTTTTTTCTCCGCCTCGCGGCGCGCCTGATGGACGATAACGTCGGTAATCGGATGGCCCGTGTCGTCGGCGAAATCCAGCCGCGCGACGGCGTCCGTCATCTGGCCGAGATACGCTTCCATTTGCCCGTCGCCCTGCGGCGCAATACGTTTCGCGCAGGCGGCCAGGCTTGCGATATGGTTGCGGAGATCGTGGCGAAGGCCTTTGAGGTCGGCATATATATTTTGCAATTCCGTGACTTCGCGATGCACGCCCGCGACGCTTTGTTCCAGCAAGAGCCGCTTTTGTTCCTCGTCCTTCGCCTGCACCAAGCCCCGGAACAGCGCCACGGACGAAACGATCATGCCGGGCAGCAAAAGGCTCGTCAGCGGCAGCAGAAGCAGCGTGCTCGGCACGCGATCGTAAATCAGCATCAACGAGGAATTATCCGCCGACAGCGCCAGCATCCGCACCGTCAAGTCCAATACCAGCGCGGCGGCGCATGGAAACAGCAGGAACAGGCTGCCGTGAAAACGGAGCGCGTAGTCTTTCGGCGGGAAAAAGTGCACGATCCCGCGCAGATACAATGCGAGCAAACCAAGCTGCACAGCGCGGCAGCCGACGACAATCAAGAATACCGCCGCGTCGTTGGTCATTTGCATCAGGAAAAGCACCGTTTCCGCCGAAACGCCCACCTCGACGGCCTTGTTCACTGCCCAGGCCCAAGCCGGTCCCCATGCGCCGAAAGCCGCGTGCGCCAGCGGGCTGACCGCAAACCGCAGAATGTCCCAGACGGAAACGAAGCTCGCGGCGGCGAAGGCCTGCCGATATTTATCCTTCGTGAAAAAAGCGCCGGAGAGGAAAAACAAAAGCGCGAAATGCGGCGCCACCGCGAAAAACCGCTCACAGGGCTTCCATTCCGTCGTCAGGGCGGAAAAGGAAAACTGCACAAGCGCGTACAGCGCCGCCCAACGAAAAAGCGCCCCGCGGCGGCTCTCAAAATCCGCCCGCAGGAAATGCGCCGCGTACCAAAACGCCAATGCTCCCGCCAAAAGCTGCACGAGAAAATCCAGCGCGTTCATTGTCAAATCGGACATCAGGAATCCCCTCCGCCGAAGGAATCACTGAATAAGTCACTTCATGGTCTTGCCGAGGGATTTTTTCGTCAGGCCAGGAAGATGGCGCGAAGTCGTAGCATCGCTACGTCGAACGCCATCTGACGCAGCATGGCGGAAAAAGAACCGGCAAGAACGGAAGGGATTTGTTCAGTGGCTCCTTAATTCTACTATACCATAAAAGATATGGCAAAAACCGCGAAGCGGCGCGAACAGCGCTTTTTCCGGCGCGAAACGCGGGACCGCCTGTGCAAGATTTTTGCCGCAAAAAAGGCGCTGCCGCACGTCATCGAAACGTGCGGCAGCGCCTTTTTTATCGCAATTATTCCGTCGCGTAGTTCGTAAAGTAATTCTGGATCAGGATCACCGGCGTTCCGCGGTCGCCGCTGCCGCTGGTCAGGTCGCAGAGGCTGCCCAGAAGGTCCGTGAGCTGTCTCGGCGTCGTGCCCTGCGAGGTCATGTCCCCCACGAGGTTCGAATCCTTGGCCTTGATTTTCTCTTTCATGGCCTCCGCCAGCTCCTGGCCGCTCAAATCTTTCAGGTCGTTGTCCGCGAAATACTTCATCTTCAGTTCGTTCGGCGTGCCTTTGAGCCCCTCCGTGTACGCGGGCGAGACCACCGGGTCCGCCAGCTCCCAGATCCCACCGACGGGATCCTTGAAGCCGCCGTCGCCGTAAATCATGACCTCCGGCTTTTTCCCCGTAGCCTTCATCAGTTCCTGCTGCAGCCGGTCCACGAAATTCTGGCAGTCCCTCGGGAACAGCTTCACCTTTTCCTCGGTGGCCTTGTTCGCGCCCAAAAGGCCGTACTTTTCATTGTAGCCGCTGCCGTCCACCGAGGCGGTCATGATGTCGTCCAGGCTGCAGACGCGCTCCGCGCCGCCCGCCTGCAAAATGCGCTTCGTGCGTTTCCTCGTATGGATATCGCAGTTGATTACGTTTTTCGTGTATTTCAGGATATAGCAGGGATCGTTGGAGAACACGATCTCGATATTCTCCCCGAGGCTCTTGTAATATTTGATGTAATCGATACCGGTGAACGGATGGACGGTCTCGAAGCCGAACTTCTCGCGGAATTTCTTCTCGTCAAAGCTGTCCGAATACGGGTTGACCTTTTTCGCGTCCACCTCGTCCACGCTGATCAGATGGTTCCCCACCTCATCCGACGGATAAGAGAGCTGCACATAAAGCTTCTTGCAGGACATACTGAGCGCCCGCAGCATAATCGCGAAACGGTTCCGGGAGAGGATCGGGAAAACGATTCCCATGTCCTCCCCGCCAAGCTTCTGCCTGACGTCTTTGGCAATCTGCCGGACTGTCGCGTAATTCCCCTGCGTGCGGGCCACCACAGCCTCCGTGACGCCGACCACGTCCTTGTCCTGGATAACAAAGCCTTCCTCTTTCGCCGCTTTGAGCAAGCCGTCCCGGATCAGGGCAACGAGATCGTCTCCTTCCTTGAAAATCGGCATGATGATTCCTCTGGAGGTTACCCCTGTGTACCGCATGTTTCTTCCCTTGCTTTCTTAAGAAATTTTGCATAGATTTTTCGGTTCCTTGCGGCAGACCGCTCCGCGATTCCCACGCATGCAACCGCCAATTACTTTGTTTCCATGAACTGGCAGCAGAAAAAATCTTTGTTCACCGGGCAACTGTTTTCTTCCCGGGCAATAGTCGCCGACGCCAGCCGCGCGCCGTACCCCGACGCCTCCGGCAGCGTTGCGCCGCGGACAAGCCCCATCACGGTCCCGGAAAAGAACGCGTCTCCCGCCCCGGTGGTATCGACAACCTTTGTCGGGCAAGGCGGGCAGATCCCGGCGCTTTCTGCGCCCTGCTCATAATAAACCGCGCCCTGCTCGCCCATAGTGACAATCACAGACCGCAATCCTTCTTTTTCCGCCGCGCCGGGAAGCCAGTCGCGCACTTCCGCGGCCGCAAGGCCTGATATTTCCTCGCCGAAATACTTTGAAGCCTCGATCTCATTGCAGATAAAGCATTTTGTCTGCCGGATCAGATCCTTTCGCGCCAAGGCTACGCTCAAATTGCCGACGATGGCATAGACGTCTTTTCCATATTGCTTTGCCAGATTGACGGTCATCTCAGCAACCTGTTCGTTGAGGTCGATTTCCAGCGCTATGGCTTCCGCCTGCCGTACAATCTCTTCCCCGCGCGCCTTCAGATGGGCTTCCAGATAAGAAAAATCAGGAATCTTGGAGATGGAGCCGGCCAGATCCCCTTTCTCGTCGAGAATCGCCAGCCACATACCGATTCCATGATCCGGCGCCACAACCGCATAGCTGAGGTCCGCGCCAATCTCCTTCAGATGGCGAGTCACCTCCAGGCCGATGGCCGAGTCCTCCAGCATCCCGACATAGGATACGGGCGTCCCCACATTCGCGAAGTTCTCGACAACATTCCGGCCGACGCCGCCGTGGACGAATTTCACATCTCCCAAATTCCGCCCCTGGGGATCGTAGCTGTTCCTCGAAAACCCCTTGATATCCACAAACGTAGTGCCGATTACAACTGTAGGCTTCATTTTTTCACCGCCGTATTCGCTGGGATCGCAGCGTGATATGATACGTTCTCCCGTGGCATAGTATAGCAAACGGCGCGGCAACCGTCAATCTTCCTGTTTCCTATATATATCTATACAGCCAAAAGAAGCGTCCGGCGCGATTGCCGGACGCTTCTTTATGTCATACATGCACGACGCCGCCGTCTTTCGCGTAGCGCAAATAATTTTTCACGAAATCCGCGTATTTCTTTTCCGCCAGCATCAGATACTCGCCGTTTTCCAGGCGGATGGTGCGCGGGCCGTAGTCGGCGATTCTCGCCAGGTTGACCAAATAACAGCGATGGCAACGGTAGAAGCCTTCGCCCAGCGCGGCCTCCATCGTTTCCATCGAGCGGCGGATTTCATGGGCGCCTTCCAAGGTGTGGATGGCGACTTTTTTGTTCCGGCTCTCCAAATAGAGAATATCGCGCAGCGCGACCTTTCGCATCAGGCCGTCCAGCTTCAGCAGGATATGGCGGCCCTCCCGCCGCCGGACGGCCTCGGCCTCCGTCCACGCGGCGGACAACACCTCGGCGAATTTCTTGTTGTCCACCGGCTTGACCAAGTATTGAAACGCGTGAACGTCGAAGGCTTCCTCCATATAGTCGCGGTAACCGGTCACGAAAACGATCACTGCGGACGCGCCGCCCTGTTCCCGCGCCCGAAGCTCCCGCGCGGCCTCCAGCCCGTCCGCGCCCTGTATGTCGAGAAAATAAATCGCGAAATCCCGCTCCGACGCCAAAAGCGCATCCCCGGAATCGAAGGACGCGATCTGTGATTCCGGCTTTTCTTTCGCAATCATGCGCGCAAGCTCGTCGCGCAAATCTTCATTCGGCTCGCAAATCGCCACGGAGATTCCCGCCTGCGTGTCCGAACTTCTTCGCTCCTCCATGAAAGTCCCCTCCAGCTTCTATTGTTTTTACTATATCATAAAATCGGGGAAAATTTCGCCGCAAGGCGCGAACGGCGAATTTTTCGGCGTGAAATGCAGAAGGGAACGGGAAAGAAAAAAACTCCCCTCAACGTCCGAACGGCGTCGAAAGGAGTTTTGCATGCGCAAAAATCAGCCGAAGGCCGGAGCGCCCTGGTCGCCGATTTGCACGGTGTGGGTCTTGGACTCGCCGTTTGCCGAGAAATGCGGCTCGTCGATATTGAACTCATAGGGGTCGGTCATAACCCATTGACCGATCCAGTGCTCGCCCGTGTTCGTCAGGTCGATGGTGCGCCGGAAGGAATAGGGGACAGTTTTTATAAACGTCGCCCGGTCCGCGTCAATCGCGAAGACGTCCATCTGCCGCCCCACGCCCATTTGCGGGCTGGCGTAGCCGTAATCGACGTAGAGGAAATTCTTATTGTCGCCCGTGTGCACGAAAACGGGACGGATTTGGTTATTGCCGATAAAGGCGCCGTTATACACCTTTTTGCCGTTCAGCACGATGGTCAACTGGCTGCCGTCGGCGTACGCCATGAGCGTGTCAAGTTTTCCCGAACCGTCGTCGTAAAGGCATACGTTGTCCGGGGGATACGTCGTAAGTTCCTCGCAGTAGGAGGCCGGGCCGAGCTTGTATTTGGGATTGAACATTCCCGGCCGCTCATCGAACCCGATGGTCGTCGTGATCGTTCCCGATGCGTAGGCCGCAATCTCATATTGATTGAAGTAGAACGTCACGCCGCGCGGCTCGATGACCCAGGAAACCTTGTCGTGAATCACCTGGTCCGCGACAGTGGCCTCCATGCTGTCGAAGAACGTCCCCTGCCTGTTTTCCTCGTAGAGCTTTGCGATGAGAACCTCAACGAGCTGTTCGCCGTCGGGGAACACCTGATACAGGGACAGCCGCTCGCCTGTCGAAGCGTCGAAATTCACGCCGCGGTACATCTGCCCGCCGTGGGCGCCGCCGGTGTATGTATAGGTCGAGTCGAGGAACGACAGGACGAGCGCGTCGGCGCGCTTTATGATCAAATCATTTTCGTAGGCGTAACCGTTGAAAGAATCGCCATAGCCGTTCTTTTTGCGTTCCGTGTAGTCCCGCAGCGCCTCCTCGCGCATCTGGTCCTGCAAACGGAGCGCTTCCGCGCGCGCGCTGTTATTGTAAGATTCCAGCGCCGCCGCCAGTTTCGGGAAATTCTTTGAGCCGAGCATCGAACGTCCGTCGCCGTCAGCCAGATAGAGCTCCGGCCACGACTGGCGGAGCACGACTTTCCCCTCGCCCATCGCCTCATATTCTTGGACTTTTTTGTACAGCCCGAAAGAACGGAGCGAGGGATCGACGGCCAACGTCCCCAGCGGCGCGCCCTCCGTCGGCTCGTAGTCCGCGGAAGCTCCCGCCGGCGCGACTTCCTCCGCCTGCGCAACACGGAGCGGCGCGAGCATCGTACAAAGCGCGAACGCAACCCCTAACAGTTTTTTATGCTTCATAAGTAAATTTACCTCTCTTTCATATAACATTGAAGCAAACTCCTCTAAGA
>CAMVJN010000053.1 GCA_947167825.1 uncultured Selenomonadales bacterium
TTCTCGTCAAGGGCGGCGGCACGCACATCTCCTTCCAGCTTTTGCAGAGCTATTTCGAGAACCCGGTTTATTGGGTGCTCTACCTCCTCGGCATGTGGGCCGCGATTTTCCATTTCTGCAACGGCATCACGACCTTCTGCATGACATGGGGCATCGCGAAAGGGCCGCGCATCCAGAAAGTCATCAACGCGGGCGCGATGGGGCTTTGCGCGTTCCTCTGCCTCGTCTCGCTGGCCTTCATGGCCGTCTATATTATGTAAGGGGGAGGAAAACAAGTGGCAAAAGCACCGAAAGTCAGAATTGCAGTCGTCGGCGGCGGTATCTCCGGCCTGATGGCGACGCTCAAAATCTGCGAGGCCGGCGGCGAGGTCGATCTCTTTTCCTACTGCCCGCCGAAACGTTCGCACTCCCTTTGCGCGCAGGGCGGCATGAACGCCTGCATGGACACGAAGGGCGAAGGCGATACCATCTACACCCATTTTGACGATACCGTGTACGGCGGCGACTTCCTCGCCGACCAAACAGCGGTCAAGGGCATGTGCGAAGCCGCGCCGGGCATCGTCGAGATGTTCGACCGCATGGGCGTGCCGTTCACCCGCACGGCGGAAGGCGTGCTCGATCTCCGCAACTTCGGCGGCCAGAAGAAAAAGCGCACGGTCTTCGCCGGCTCCACCACGGGGCAGCAGCTTCTCTACGCGCTGGACGAGCAAGTGCGGAAATGGGAAACCAAAGGACAGGTCCATCCCTACATCTTTTGGGAATTCATCAAGATCATCAAAAACAAGAACGGCGTCTGCCGCGGCATGGTCGCGCAGAACATGAACTCCATGGAAATCAAGGCGTTCCGTCATGACGCCGTGATTCTCGCCACCGGCGGCCCTGGCCAGATTTTCGGCCTCTGCACGGCTTCCACCATTTGCAACGGCTCCGCCGTCGGCGCGGTCTATCAGCAAGGGGCGCGCATCGGCAATCCGGAATTCATCCAGATTCACCCGACGGCGATTCCCGGCACGGACAAGAACCGGCTGATGTCCGAAGCGTGCCGCGGTGAAGGCGGGCGCATTTGGGTCTACAAGGACGGGAAGCCTTGGTACTTCCTCGAAGAGAAATATCCCGACTACGGCAATCTCGTTCCGCGCGACATCGCATCCCGCGAGATTTTCGACGTCTGCGTCAACCAAGGACTGGGCATCGACGGCGAGAACAAGGTTTATCTCGACCTCTCCCATATCCCGGCGGACTACCTCGAAAAGAAGCTGGGCGGCATTCTCGAAATGTACTCCGAATTCATGGGGCAAGACCCGCGCAAGGTGCCGATGACGATTTACCCGTCGGTTCACTACTCGATGGGCGGCATTTGGGTAGACCGGGAGCACAACACGAACATTCCCGGCCTGATGGCTTCCGGCGAGTGCGACTACCAATACCACGGCGCGAACCGCCTCGGCGCGAACTCGCTCCTGTCGGCGGCATACTCCGGCACGGTGGTCGGCCCCGTCTCCATGGCATGGGCGGGAAAATGCGCGAAGCTCAAAGAGCTGGAAGAATGGAAAGCGAAGAAAGACCACGGCGAATCGCTGATGCCCGCGCAGGAAAAAGCCCTCGAAGGCATCGACGCGCTCCGGCAGGAGCTGGGCGCCGACCTCACCGACGGCGAGCTGGAAGCGGCACGGAAAGAATGCGCCGACGAGTTTGAGCGCATCCTCGCCATGAACGGCAAGGAAAACGCCCATGAGCTGCACCAGGAGCTTGGCCGCCTGATGAACAAGTATGTAACCATCGAGCGCGTGAACAAAGACCTTGACTTCTGCTTCGGCGAGGTCAAGAAGATTCTCGCCCGCTGGAACGACATCGGGTTGACCGACCACGGCCACTGGGCGAACCAAGAGGCGCTTTTCACGCGCCAGCTCCGCAACATGATTCTCTACGCCCTCGTCATCACGAAGGCGGCGCGACTCCGCGACGAAAGCCGCGGCGCCCACTTCAAGCGCGAGTTCCCGAACCGCGACGACGAGCATTTCATGAAGATTACCATTGCGGATTATGACCCGAAGACCGAAGAGCCTATCATCAGCTACGAGGACTTCGACCATTCGCTGATCAAGCCGCGGGCGCGTACCTACGGCTCGAAGTAAAGGAGGGACGAAAATGGCAGAACAAAAGACAGTCACCTTTATCATCGAGCGGCAGGACGGCCCCGACGCGAAACCCTACACCCAAGAGTTTGACGTCCCCTACCGCCCCGCGCTGAACGTAGTCGCGGCGCTGATGGAAATCCAAAAGAATCCCGTCACCCGTGACGGCAAGCGTGTTTCCCCGGTGGTTTGGGAATGCAACTGCCTCGAAAAAGTTTGCGGCGCGTGCATGATGGTCATCAACGGACAGGCGAAGCAGGCGTGCTGCGCCCTCGTTGACGAGCTGGAGCAGCCGATCCACCTCGCTCCGGCGCGCACCTTTCCCGTCATTCGCGACCTGTTGATCGACCGCACCTCAATGTTTGAGAGCCTGAAAAAGATTCAGGGCTGGATCAACGTGGACGGCTCGTGGAAAGTGCACGAGGCTCCGCGCCAAAACCCTAACACCGCAGCCACGGCCTATGAGATTTCCCATTGCATGACCTGCGGCTGCTGCATGGAGGCCTGCCCGAACGTCGGCCCGCAGTCCGACTTCATCGGCCCGGCTCCCGTCGTTCAGGCGTATCTCTTCAACATCAACCCTCTCGGCGAGTACGACAAGCCGAAACGCTTGGAAGCGCTGATGCAAAAGGGCGGCATTACCAGCTGCGGCAACAGCCAAAATTGCGTCCGCGCCTGCCCGAAGAACATCAAGCTGACGACCTACCTCGCCCAGCTTAATCGCGATGTGAATATCCAGGCAATCAAGAATATCTTCAACAACTAATCAAAGTATAACAAATGTCCCTCCGCCTATCCGACGGAGGGACATTTTTTCCTGGCAAAATCTTGTTTTTTTACACAAATCCTTTACAATGACATAATAAAAGGAGGTACGCGACATGAACGCATACGAAGCAATCATCACCAGACGAAGCACAAGGAAATACAGACCGGACGTAATAGAGCCGGATAAGCTGCAAAAAATCATCGAAGCCGGACGCTGCGCGCCCAGCGGCGGAAATAACCAAACCAATCATTTCCTCGTGGTACAAAACGCCAAAATACTGGCCAAACTCACATCGCTGGCGGAAACCGCTTTCGCAAAAATGACAGTGAACGAAGACACCTACCCCAGCCTGAAAAATTCCATCCTCGCCTCCCAAAAGGGCGGCTATGTGTTCAACTACCGCGCGCCCATGCTGATCATCGTGGCGAACCGGAAGGATTACGGCAACAATATGGCCGACTCCGTCGCCGCCATTGAAAACATGATGATTGCCGCCAACGACCTCGATCTAGGAAGCTGCTATATCAATCAGCTGTATTGGCTGAACGAGGACCCCGCCCTGCTGGCAACCTTGCGTGAGCTTGGCCTCAAAGAGGATGAGCGCGTTTATGCCTCCATGACGCTCGGATACGCCGCGACCGAAAACGGCCTGCCTAACAGGAAGCCTTTAGAGCGGAAAGGAAACGAAGTCACCTTCATATAATTGGCGCAGAAAAAAATGAACATCCAACAGGGACAAAGGCGGTCGAATTCCAATGTTTTATCCCGATACAACAGAAGCCAGATTCATTGACAGGCCGAATCGTTTTATCGCCCATGTAGCCGTCGGCGACACGATAGAAACTGTCCATATCAAGAACACAGGGCGATGCAAGGAACTATTACTTCCGGGTGTCTCTGCGGTTTTGGCAAAAGCTGATAATCCAAATCGCAAAACGAAATATGACTTGATAGCCGTCAAGAAAAAGAAGCTCGGCTGGGTGAACATCGACAGCCAAGCGCCAAACAAAGTAATATTTGAATGGCTGAACCGGCAAAAATTTGACCATATCCAACAGGAACATGTCTATGGCGGCTCCCGCATCGACTTTTTCATGAAAAAGGGGAAACGAAAATATCTGCTGGAAGTCAAAGGCTGTACGCTGGAAATTGACGGCATAGGCTACTTTCCCGACGCCCCTACCGAACGAGGCGTCAAACACCTCCGCGAGCTTATCAATGCGCGGAACGAAGGCTATTGGTGTGGAGTGGCCTTCGTCATTCAAATGAATGGAGTCCAAGAAGTGCGTCCCAATATAGAAACGCATCCGGAATTTGGCGAAGCGTTGGACGAAGCCAAAAAGGCAGGCGTAAAAATACTACATTTCCCCTGCAAAGTGGGAAAAAATTCACTGTCTGTCCTAACGCGACTCCCATAATAGAATAGTGAAAAAGTGTCCTCCGTAAATTCACCTTTGCAGAAGGACACTTTTGCGTTTTATCAGTCTACAATTGTCTCCATTGCGTTTCTTCCTCAATGGGTTTGGTTTGTATGTAAAATACAAAGGACCTTGAATAACACATTCAGTTTATTTGACTTTTCCCCACCGATTCCTGCAAAAGCGTCCACAAGAACTATATCCGAATTCGCTATTCCAGACTTTTTACTTCCACATCCGCTAACGATTTTTTAAACGCTTCCAGGGTAACATCGTTGAGCGGATCCACAAAAACGTCTTCGTATCCGCCGTCACCGTCCGGTTTCCTCGAATGCGCAATCGGATACACGGCGCGCACTTTATCAGCGCATTCGCCACAAATTTTCCAGTTGTCTTTCAGCACAACAAAGACAGGGAATCCCTCCTTGACCGATTTTTTGATGTCGCCCCAAAGGGAGCCGGTCGATTTTTCGGACACGTCGCCCCCGCAGATGAGACAACGATCCTGTTCCATCCGAAGCGCCTTGGCCTCCTGTTTTTTCTCTGCCAGAGAGAACAGAGCCGCCAGTTCCTTTATCGTCATATCCTCAAGCGCTTTATCCGTTTCTTTCCGGTCTTCCAAACCGCTGAATTTTTCGAAGCAGACGTCGCAGATATATCCGTCTTTGACTTCCATGGTCATGATTTTCGGCATCTTGCCGCCGCAGAGTGAACAACTTTCCGGCTTTTGCGCTTTCGCGCGGTTGATGGTCTTCTCCCGCTCCGCTTTTTTGGTTTTCACCGCCGCCTTGATTGGAGCGATGAAAAAATCATCCTGTTCATCCAATATTCCGCTCTCGAAGTCGTCCATCACGATTTCCCAGCAGGAAAGGCAGATCGTTCCGTCGGATACCTCCATGCCTTTATCGGAGAACTCCATGCCGCACACAGGGCAAATTTTCTTGCTCACGACTTCTTCTTGCTTTTTTCCAAATAGACTGTCAAAAAATCCCATACCTTTCCCTCCTGACTTGATGACACGAAAGCGCACTGTTTTTTGCTCATATTTTACACGAAAGCGCATTATCTCACAACCAAAAAGGCTTTACAAGAACGCTTGTTCCTTATATAATACAGTAGGAACGTATTTTCGAAAGGGCAGAATTCAAAGTGGACACTATGGAAAAACTTCGCATATTAAGTGACGCGGCGAAATATGACGTTGCCTGCACGTCCAGCGGCGCGCAGAAGTCGGCGCGTCGCGGCGGCATCGGCAGCGCAGAGGCGGTTGGCATTTGCCACTCGTTTGCCGGAGACGGGCGCTGCATTTCACTTCTGAAGGTTTTGCAGACGAACGCCTGTGTTTACGACTGCGCCTATTGCGTGAACCGCCGCTCCAACGATACGCGCCGCGCTTCTTTTGCCCCTCGCGAGCTTGCGGAGCTTACGATTGCTTTTTATCGCCGAAACTATATCGAAGGATTATTTTTAAGCTCTGGCGTTTCCGGCACCCCCGACGCCGCGACGGAGACGATGATCGAGACGCTCCGTATCTTGCGGGAGGAATATCGCTTTTCCGGCTATATCCACGCGAAAGCGATTCCCGGCGCGGACGCCGCCCTCGTCCGCCGCCTCGGAATGCTCGCCGACCGGCTGAGCGTCAATATCGAGCTGCCCTCCGGCGCAAGTCTCCAACGACTCGCGCCGGACAAAACGAAAGCGGCCATTCTCGGCCCCATGGGACTGATCCAAGGCGGCATCCACGAGAGCCGCGACCTCGTCCGTTTCCGCCACGCGCCGAAGTTTGCCCCCGCCGGACAAAGCACGCAGATGATTGTCGGCGCGACGAACGAAAGCGACCGCCAAATCCTCACGCTGACCTCCGCGCTTTACACGCGGTACCAATTAAAGCGCGTCTTTTATTCCGCTTATATCCCCGTGAACGAAGCCCGCGCCCTGCCGCCCGTCGGCACGCCGCCACCGCTCTGGCGCGAGCATCGGCTCTATCAGGCCGACTGGCTGCTCCGGTTTTACGGCTTTTCCTCGGAAGAGCTTTTCGACAAAACGGAAGGGCGGCTGCACCCATACCTCGACCCGAAATGCCATTGGGCGCTCCGTCACAGGGAAATCTTCCCGATGGAAGTGAACCGTGCGCCTTATGAACTTTTGCTTCGCGTGCCCGGCGTCGGCGTCAAGAGCGCGTGGCGCATTACCCGCGCTCGCCGCGCCGCCGCGCTGACTTGGGACGCCTTGGCGAAAATCGGCGTTGTCACGAAGCGCGCCCGTCACTTCCTCATCGCAAACGGCAAACGATATTTTGACGCCCCCGCCGCAAACGAGGAACTGCTGCTCGACCTGATGTCGCCGAGGGAACGTACCCTGTACCGCCAGGAAACCGCCCCCGTGCGCCAGCTCTCCCTGTTTGAAGAGGAAATACCGACACTTTCTCCCGTAGAAAGGAAGGAGCTTTCATGTCTCGCCGCCCCGATGTAAAAAACGCCGCGGATGCTGCCCTCACCTACCGCTACGACGGCAGTTTCGAGGGCTTTTTATGCTGCGTCTTCGAGAGCTACACGTCGCACGAAATACCGACGGCCATCATCGGACCGGACGCGCCGGAGGGTTCCCTTTTCGACGTCAAAGAGATTTCGACGGACGAAGAGCATGCCGCCCGTGTTGCCCGCTCCATTCCCGTGCGCATTTCCCCAGCCGCCGACGATCTTCTTCGCCACGCCTTTTTGACTTGCCTGCCGGAAAAAGAGCTGGTCATGCTGCGCTTTTTGCAGCAGGGCTACCGCTACGGGGCGCGTTTCCTGTCCTTCGCGGGCAACGAGGAAGTCTGGCGACTCACCGAAGCGGTGAAGCGGCTGCTGCACGAAGCGCATCTTCTGAAGGGCTTCATTCGTTTTTCCGACCAAAGCGGAGTCCTCGTCACAACCATCGGGCCGAAGAATTTCGTGCTGCCGTTCCTCGCCCATCATTTCGCTGCGCGTTTCCCCGAAGAGCACATTCTGATTTACGACGAAATTCACCATGCCGCCCTCGTCTATCGCCCCTATGAATCCGCGATTATCCCAATGGACGATTTTCGCGCCGCGCCCCCCGATGAGGAGGAGCGGAAATTCCGCGCCCTCTGGCGCTCCTTTTACGACACGATAGAAATCCGCCCCCGCCACAACGAAAAATGCCGGATGACGCTGATGCCGAAACGCTACTGGCGCTACATGACCGAGTTCACAAAGGATGCGCCGCCGGAAATGGCAAGAATAGGAACCGGCGCATAGAAAAATCCCTCCCGTCTTGGAATTTCCAAAGCGGAAGGGATTTTTTCATGCAAAAGTTACATTTTTTCTCGACGCCGCGCGGACGACGCGTTCCAATAGCCGCGCCGCGGCCACAATATCCTCAGGCGCCGCGTACTCCTCCAGATTGTGGCTGACGCCGTCCCGGCAGGGGATGAAAAGCATCCCCGTGGGCACGCGCTCGGCCCAGTGCATGGCGTCGTGTCCCGCGCCGCTGGGAAGACGCATATAGGAGCAGCCGTCCTCGCGGCAGATTCCATCGAGAAAATCCAGTACCGACGGACGAATCGCCACAGGGCGCTCGTCGGAAATCGGCACGATTTCGAAAGCGACGCCCCGCCGCCCGCAGATTTCCGAAACGGCGTCTTTCAAATTTTCCGCTACGCATTTTTTCGTAGCCGCGTCGATACTTCGGATATCGACGCCCAGCTCCGCGCCGCCCGGAATCACGTTCATAACGCCGGGAGCGATTTGCAGCACGCCCACTGTCGCCACTGCGGGCGGTTCCTGCTCCGCCGCGGCAAAATGTTCGGCGGCCAATACGATTTCGGCGGCAGCGCAGGCCGCGTCATGACGAAGCGCCATCGGCGTCGCGCCGCTGTGGTCGGCGTTTCCCTGCAATTTCACGCTGAACCGTGTGGGCGCGGCGATTCCCGTCACGATTCCGACACTCTTTTTTTCATGCTCCAATACCCTGCCCTGCTCGATATGCACTTCGAAAAAAGCCTTGACCTCTCCGTC
Source organism: uncultured Selenomonadales bacterium (assembly GCA_947167825.1). Taxonomy (GTDB): domain Bacteria; phylum Bacillota; class Negativicutes; order Selenomonadales; family Selenomonadaceae; genus RUG12372. The sequence continues at coordinate 8,345 of CAMVJN010000053.1, forward strand.
ATAGAGCGGCTTTCCAAGCATATCCGGCGCCAGTCCTCGCCCTTTCAATACGTCGTAAAGCGCAATGCCCGCTTTGTCCTTCAGCCGCCTCGTATCATCTACAGACAGCTCGCCCAGCATCGCGCGGCTGCCCAGCGTTGCCGCGCCGAACCGGCTGGATTCTTCGCACATGAACAGCACGGCTTCCAACGGATGCTCCGGGCAAAATCCGTCTTCTTTCAGGCTTTGCACCGTTTCAATCGCGGCGAGGATGCCCAAGACGCCGTCGTAATTCCCCCCGTTCGGCACGCTGTCGGCATGGGATCCGAACATCACCGCGGGCAGGGACGGATCCGCCCCCTCCCATCGCCCGATGACATTGCCGAAAGCGTCCTCCCTGACCACGAGACCAACCTCCCGCATCAACCCCGCCAAATAATTTCGCGCCTGCCAATCGGCATCGGTGAAAGCCAACCGGTAAATCCCCGGGCCGTCTTCCTCGCCCGTAAACTTTCGCATCCGCGTGAATCTCTCCATCAGCCGTTCTTTTGATACCACATGATTCCCTCCTATTCACAATTCGCGTTTCATTGTATTTCGTTCCATGGCTTAGGGCAAGGCATCACGGAAAGAATATTGTATACAGAGGTTGCACGCGGTTGACATGCAACCACGCAAGAAATATAGTAATAGCGGTGCGCAAAAAAGTGTGGATGCCTCCTGCGCGCAAGAAAGTAAGGAGGAGTTTGTTATGTTGGAACTCATGATGTTCACCGGCGCGGCGATTGTCGCCGTCGCCATCTATTTGTTGGTCAAGGGCCACGAAGCCCGCGTCGTGCTGATCGGCGCCGGCATCCTGATGGCCTGTATCGGCGGCGTACCCATGCAGGCACTGGACGCTTTCGCGAAAAGCATGACAAACGCGGGCCTCATCAAGGCCGTCTGCTCGTGCATGGGCTTCGCGATGGTCATGCGCTTCACCGGCTGCGACAAGCACCTGATCAACGCCATGGCCAATGTCATTTCCAAAGTCCGCCCGCTCCTGATTCCCGGCGTGGTGCTGGGGACGTTCCTCGTGAATATCGCGCTGCCGAGCGCGGCAGGCACGGCGGCGGCGGCAGGCGCCATCTTCATTCCGCTATTGATGGGCGCGGGCGTCCATCCGGCCATCGCGGCTGCGGCGGTCAAATGCGGCACCTACGGCAGCATGCTGAACCCCGGCCTCGCCCACAATCCTTTCGTGGCGAAAATCGCGGTCGTAGACGTCATGGAGGTCATCGGCTTCCACTACGTCGCAATTTTCGCCTCGCTGTTTACGGCAATGATTGCAATCACCGTCATCGGCTATTTCATGCATGAAGAAAAGGGCTATGTGGCGGAAGGCCTGGAAATCGAGAAAGATTTCAAGATCAACTATCTGTATGCGCTGATGCCCGCGCTTCCTATCGTCATTTTGCTGCTTGGCGCGACGAAGCTGGTTCCGATGTTCAAAATGGAAGTCCCCCACGCGATGATTATCGGCACGCTGATCGCACTGGCCGTGACCCGCACGAAGCCCGCCGACATTGGCAAAGCTTTCTTTGACGGCATGGGTTCGGCCTACGGCTCCATCATCGGCATCATCATCGCCGCCGGCGTTTTCGTTTCGGGCCTGACGGCCACCGGCCTTGTCAAAGCTTTCATCGCCGCTATGCTGAACAATCCGGCCATCGTAAAAATCTGCGCGGCGGTCGGCCCGTTCCTCTTGGGCTTCCTGACCGGCTCGGGCGACGCCGCCACCTTCGCGTTTAATGAGGCGGTGACGCCCCACGCGCAGGAATTCGGCATGTCCATCGTGCAGATGGGCAGCATGGCGACGCTGGGCGGCACGCTGGGCCGCACCATTTCCCCGATTGC
>CAMVJN010000054.1 GCA_947167825.1 uncultured Selenomonadales bacterium
AACTGAACGGCACGGAAACGCAGTTCACCTGCATCCCGGAAATCCTGCTGAACGATCAGCCCACAACCCTTTCGGCGTCGGTCTACGAAGGCGACCGCGTTGAGTACAACCTGCCTGACGATCCGAAGCTGGGCGAGGTGCTTGGCCTGTCCGAAAGCGACACGAGCCTCGTCATCTACTTCAACGGCGCGGAAAAACTGATCCCTTCCGCGCGCGTCTCGCTGGAGCTGAACGGACGCCCCGCCTCGGCCAACGCCATTGTCACCGAAGGGTGCAGCGTCAATTATGAATTGTCCGAGCGCAGCGTGACCACCGTCAGCGCCGCGCTGGCTACCGTAGGCTTCGAGCCGCCCGCGGCGAACAGCGGCATGGTCGTCGAAATCAAAGTCAACGACAAGCCTGCCCATTTCACCGACCCATTGATGAACGGCGACCACATCGATGTCGATATCCATCTTTCCGACGGCGTAGCGGCGAAGAAAGCGGTGCAACCGGCAGCCGCTGCTCCGGCAGTGCCGGAGCCGACGCCCGCGCCCGCCGAACCGGAACCGGAAGAAACGCCGGCAGCACCGGAGCAGCCGAAGCCCGAAGAAACCGGCGGCAAAGACGGCCTGCTCGCCGACTATCTCGCGCTGGTCGAGAAGGAAAAGGCCGCGGCACAGAAATAATAGAGAGAACAAAAAGCACCGGAATCAGGATTGCGATTCCGATGCTTTTTTGTTTGTCAGGACACAGATTCCCAAAGTCGTTTCTTATCCGGCTTGCCCCGATCGTTCAGCGGGATTTCTTCGAGGAATACGACGCGTTCCGGCATTTCCACGGGTTTCAGTATCTTCGGCAGCGTGCGGCGGATTTCCGTTTTGTCGGCGTTTTGCTCCCGGACGAGGAACGCGGCGAATTCTTCCCCTCTGGTTTCGTCGGCAACGGGGAGCACCACGGCGGCGGCGACGCCCGGAATGTCCCGCAGGACGTTTTCCACCCGCGCCGCGCTGATCTTGAAGCCGCCCTTGTTGATATAGGCGTCGCCTCTGCCTTCAAAAATCAGCTCTCCCTTGTCGTTGATATATCCCGCGTCGCCGACGGTGAACGGCGTTTTCGCGCCGCTGACATGATAGGCGGTGTCCACATAGATTTTTCCGTCCCGCACCGACAGGCCGACGCCGGGGAACGGCTTGCCGAGATTGTTCGGATCGCGGGGTACATTCGCATCCAGCACCGTATAGGTGATATAGTTCAATTCGCTGGCGCCGTAATAAAGCACGATGCGGGCATTCGGCAGAGCCTTCGCGAGACGCGCCAGCAGTTTATCGCTGACGGTTTGGGAACCGGTGAAAAGAGAGAGGACGTCCGGGAACGGTTCTTTTTCCGACGCCAGAAGCCGAAGTTTCGCGGGGACGAGATAAAGGACGTTTGCGCGGCGCTCTCTCATCAGCGCCGCCCAGGAACGGACGCGCAGCTTCGCGCCGGTGATCGTCGTGCCGCCCGCGAAAATCACGGAGAGAAAGGCGTTCATGTTGCCGGTGAACGAAAGGGAGCCGTGCAGGAATATCCTCGCGTTTTCATCAACGCCGAAAATTTCGTTCTGCACCGGGAAAAATCCCGCCCAGCTTCGACAGGTGCGGTACATGACCTTCGGGATGCCCGTGGAGCCGGAGGTCAGCACGCCGAGGCAATCGTTATCATCGACAAAACTCTGCGGCGCGTCCTGCGCCTCGTAGCTTTCGCCGTCTGCCGTGACACGCCAGAAGCCCTGCAGGCCGCGCTCTTTGAAAATCGCCGATTCTTCTTCCGGCGCGAGCCCGTGATGCAAGAGGATCGGGCGCGCGCCGATTTTCTGCGCGGCGAAAAACGCCGCCGCCTGCCGCGTGAAGCTGTCGGCGAGAACCAGCACGGCGTCGCCCGATTTCGCCGGAAGTTTTTTCGCCAGTCGATTGACCTCACGCAAGAAATCCCGGTAAGAAAGCGCGTTCTCGTCCTCGGCAATGCAGGGATGGGCAGGGCGGAGCCGCGCTTTTTCGGCGAGCAGTTCATAAAAGTTTTTCATGGATGTATCACCGTTTCCAATACAATCGCTTCCCCCATGCCGCCCGCTCCCGCGATGGAGAGAAGCCCGAATCCGCCGCCCGCGTTTTCCAGCGCCGACAGCAAATGCACGAGCAGGATCGCGCCGGACGCGCCGTAAGGGTGGCCGTAAGCCAGCGCGCCGCCCAGCGTGTTGTATCGGGAAACAAGCTCGGGATATTTTCGTTCGAACAGTACGTCGATGACCGCGAAGGCTTCGTTGAACTCGATGGCCGCCATTTCGTCCATCCTCTTGCCCAGCCGCGAAAGCAGCGCTTCCGCCGTCCGCATGGCGCCCCTTGGGCTTTCGTCGGGCGCGCCGCCCGCCGCTTGCGTACCAACGATCCTTGCGACGGGATGAACCGCCGGATGCTCGCGGAGCCATTTTTCGCTGACGAGAAGCGCGAAGGCCGCGCCGTCGTTGATCAGGCAGGAGGTCCCCGCCGTGGTCACGCTGTCCGCGCCGAAAAGACGCGGCAGACGATCAAGCAGCTTTTGGTTCATGCGCGGACGTATTCCGTCGTCCTCCGCGACGCCGTTCACGGAAACAATAAAAGGGCGCAAAACGCCCTCTTTCTGCGCCGCCGCCGCGCGCTGATGGCTCTCGATCGCCCACGCGTCGAGCTCCTCTTTCGCAACATGTTCTGCTTTCGCCACGCACTCCGCGCCGCGAAGCATCGTTTGCGGGTCGAGATCGTCGGGCGTGAACTGTGCCGTATAGTACGCGCCGTCGCCTTCCGGCGTTTTCTCGAATCGCGCGTCTTTTTTGTCATAAACGCGAAGCGGCTGGAGCGACGAACTTTCCATGCCGCCCGCGAGACAGACTTCGCTCTCGCCGCAGGCTATCGCGTGATACGCCGCCGCGAGAGCTGCCGCCGCCGAAGCGCACTGCATATCGACGGTCCACGCGGGCACGGAATCGGGAATCCCCGCCGTCAGCGCCGCGAGCCGCGTGATATTCCCGCCCGTGCCGACGGCGTTGCCGCCGATCACGCCGGAAAGGTTTTGCGCCGCGTCGGGAAATTGTTTCAACAAAGCGAGCATGACTGCCGCGCCCAATTCTTCGGCGGGTATAGTCTTGAATTTCCCGTTCTTCGTCACGATCGGCGTCCGAAGCGCGCCGAGCACATAGACGTTCTCCATCAGACGGTCTCCAGCATGTTATTGACGCGCACGCCGAGAGCCGCCGCCGCAAGGCATTTGAGGATGTCGCCGGGAATGAACGGCACTACCGCCATCATCACCGCCTGCCAGAGTGTGATATCCAGCACGAGCATCATCGACGCCATGCCGCCCAGATACGTCAGCGGCATGCCGACCACGATATCCACCAGCGCGTAACGGCGGAAATTCGGCGTCGAGCCTTTCAGCGCGCTGACCAGCGGATAGACCAGCAGCCAAACGATCCAGAATCCCCCGGTCGGTCCGAGAATCCGCCCAAGCCCCGACGTGCCTCCCGTAAATACCGGCAGGCCGCAAATCCCGAGAAGAAGATAAACCGACACCGCAACAAACGTCTCCTTCGGCGTCAATACGAACGCTGCCAGCCCCAGCGCCATCGTCAGCGCCGTCACCAACCCCGGCGTGAACGGCAGCGGAAACGAGAACCAGGCCGTCACGCAGCAGAAAGCCACGCAAAGCGCAATCTTCGTCACGGCCCGCGCCGAAAAATGTTGTTCATTCATGAGAAAAAACTCCTTTGTTGCTTGTTGCCTTAACGCTTTCCTATTATAACGAGATGCGTTTCTTTGGTCAACCGAAAAATAATAATAAGTAAACAAAAGCAATTTTCCTTTTTCAAGCGCCCTCATCGTGATAAAATAATAAGACAGAATGTTTTCAGGAGGGTATGTCATGGAAAAGAAGATCACACCGGAAACCATCGAGGCGCTTCGCGCTGAGTGCATTTCGCTTTTGACCGTATGGGCGGAGGAGACGGAGATCAAGCTTCGCCGGAAGGGTATCGCATTCACGCCGAAGGAGCGCGAGGCCATGGACGCGGCGAAGGCGAAACTGGCCATGCGTGTAAAAAAACAGCCGGATGAGTTCTGGGCCGAGGAAATGTCCGCGAAGGAGCGGCTCAACAAGCTCAGCGAAGGTCTGCTGCAGGGCATCGGGGCTTTGTGATGACGCGTGAAGAACATCTCGCCGCGATCAAGGCGGCGGACGCCGCCTATTACGATTCCGACACGCCGGTGATGACGGACAGCGAATACGACCGGCTGCGCGCCGACTATATCGCGAAATACGGCGCCGCCGATCTCGACTATGTACCGGGGGAAGCGGCGGCGGCGTTCTCGAAATTCCGCCATACCGTACCGGTTATCAGCCTTGCGAAGGTGAAATTCGACGAGGAACGGGGCAAGCTGGAAAACGAGCTGCGCCGTCTTTGGCCGGTGCTTCATGAGCCGAAGCTGGACGGGCTGACGGTAGTCGCCTATCCGAAGGCCGACGGTTCCTGTACCTTCGTCACCCGCGGCGACGGCAAGATTGGCGAAGTGCTCCCGGCCTTCATCAAAAAGTATGAAACCGGCGGCGTGAACCGCACCGGCGAAGCGGTGCGCGGCGAAGTCTTCATGGACGTGGAGACCTTTTCCGCTATCAACGCTGAACGCGAAGCGGCGGGGGAGGAGCTTTTCCGCAATCCGCGCAACGCGGCGGCGGGCATCCTTCGGAACAAGGAGCGCAGCGTTTATCTCGACCGCCTGCGTTACATGGTGTACGATATTCCCACGCTTGACGTGGCCGAGCCGGAGAAACTGGCGACGCTTCGTGAGAAGACCTCCTTCGAGGTGGCGTCCGCGGGCAGCGCGGAAAGCGTCGAAGAAGAAATCGCCGCCATCGAAAAATTTTACGAAGAACACCTTCACGACGGCGTGCCGATTGACGGCGTCGTGGTCAAGAACGCCGAGGCGGGCAGCCTCGCGCGGTTCGGCGGCACGAACCATCACAATTCCAACGCCGTGGCGGTGAAGTTCCGTCCCGACCAGGCGAAGACCGCGCTGCGGGAAATCGTCTGGCAGGTCGGCCGCGACAGCCTGACGCCGGTGGCCGTTTTCGACGAGGTGGAGCTGGACGGCACCACCGTCTCGAAAGCGAGCCTGCACAACTGGGCCAACGTCCGCCGCCTCGCGCTGCACCCCGGCGACACGGTGCTGGTGGAAAAAGCCAACGAAATCATCCCGCAGGTCATCCAAAACTTCGGGCAGGAAACGCCGCCCGCGCCCTTTGCGCGCCCAACCGTCTGCCCCGCCTGCGGCGCGGCGATTGCCAGCCGCCGTCTCGAAACGGCAATCCCCGACATTCCCGAAGACGAGCAGATCGAGCTATACTGTCCGAACGACGCCTGTGCCGAGAAGCTCGCCCAGGCCGTCGCCTATCTCGGCAGCCGCCGCCTTCTCGCCATCGACGGGCTTTCGGTGATGACCGCTCGGAAACTGGCCGGCGCGGCGGGCGAAACAAAACCGAAAATCGCCGCGCCGTGGGATATTTTCCGACTGGCCGTCGAGGACTTCCGCGCGCTGCCAGGCTTCGCCGAGAAATCCGCCGCGTCGCTTTACGAAGCCGTACAAAAGGCAAGAACCGCCTGCGACCTCGCGCACTTCGTCGCCGCCTGCTGCGTGCCCGGCGTCGGGCTGACCGTCGGCGGAGCGCTGATGCGCCGTTACCATACGGCGGACGCGCTTTTTGCCGCATTGACCGACGAAACGAAGAAAGACGAGCTGACCGCCATCGACGGCATCGGCGAGACGCTGGCGGCAATCTTGCAGGGCGAGACGTTCACCAGCGCATTCCGCGCCCTTCGCGAGCATATCACGCCGACGGTTTACGAGCCGCCCCCCGAAAGCGGCGAAAAAACGGCGACGGGAAAATCGTTGACCTTCGTGATCACCGGAAAGCTTTCCCGCCCACGCGACGAGATCAAGGCGGATCTGGAAGCGAAAGGCCACAAAGTGACAGGAAGCGTCTCGAAAAACACCGACTATCTGCTCTGTGAATCCAAGGATTCCCAAAGCACGAAGGCAAAAAAAGCCCGCGAACTCGGCACCCGGGTCATAGGGGAATCCGAGCTCGCGGGGATACTGGAAAACGGCTAATGATACACGAAAACGCTCCGCGAATCAGCGGAGCGTTTTTGACGGCAGATATTTTCTTTTTTGCCCGCAAGAAGCGGCGGATTTGTTTGCGGCTTGACGGCGGGCGTATTGATTTCCGTTATTTCGGCCCGAGATACGTCTTAGGGATTCGGAGCTTCTGCCGCTTTCCCCAGCCCGCTTTTCCTGACATACTTCGCAACATCCTTGCAGAACTCACGAAACGCGTGGCGGCAGGCGTCGATTTCCTTGTCGTCCGTCTCGGCGATGGATTTTCGCAGGAGCACCGCGCCGTTTCTTGTGTCCGTCAGGGAGAGGCTGCCCTCTACGACAGCGTGGTAGCTGTAATATCCGAAGGCGTGGCTGACGGATTGGGTGTATTCGGTGCGCCTGGCCACGTGCCGTTTGCCCTGCTTGTCAGTCCACGATTCGTCGTGGGTCGTCGAGCTGGTCGTCACCCACGCCGTCGGCGGATGCCAGGTCGGCACGAGCTCGCAGCGCTCAATGCGCATATCGACGAGAAGCCTCGGCGAGGCGCTGTCGAAGCGGAGCCGGTCCTGCCTGCGCATTTCGTCGGAAAAGGCAAAGCGGATTGCCCGCTCTCTCAACGTATCCTCCGCCATGCCTTCCGGCAGGGAAATCCGTGAAATGGCGATCGGGACAGCGTTTTCGTCCGTTTTTTTCAGCCGGAATTTTCCTTTGCGCGCCGCCTTCAGTACGTCGGCGAATTCCTCCGCCAAATCCTTGTACATCGAAACGGGGTCGGCGAAATATTTTCTGTCGCTGTTCTCGAAGGAAAGGATTTCATGCCCCGCCTCGTCGTACAACGTGTAATCGACGTCCATGATGCGGAATTCCATTTTTTTCTCGGGAACGATGTGGGTGACGGGATACGAATAATCCTTTGTCACGCGGGTGCCGTTCTCGTCGCGCCGCTCCGTCCATGAGCGCAGCGTGAAATGGAATGCCGTTTCCGGGGAAATGTCGATGCGCACCCAATTTTCACGGAAATGCGGCACGAGATAGCCGTCCGCCATCGTCAGCTGGTGAACCTCCGCCGCCCGTTTCGACGCGTTTGCCGCGGGAGCCAGCAAGGCGGCGAACGGCGCGACGTTCTCGCGGATCCGCTGCTCGCCGATATCGGGCGCGAGCCGCAAAAAATTCGTGTCTTTGAGTTTTTTGCTGAGGCGGCGGTGCAGATAGTCGTTCTGCCGGAACACGGCGGAATTTTCGTCCCCGCTTATCGCGAATTCGTTGAGGTCGTCCGATATGCTCATCGGGAACAGCACCAGTTTTTTCATCGCGGGAAGGGCCGCGCCCCGCGCAATCCAGAGACCGCCATAGGCGAAAGCCGCCGCGTGCCAGAAAATTAAAAAAAGCGCGACCAGGAGCGCCCGGATAAGTATCCTCATTCCGAACGCCCCCTTCGCCGCATTCTCCATTCCTGTTCCGATTGTATTTTATTCGTTTTGTCTTGGGTTTGCCTGAGAAAAACATTAAAGCTGCATTAAAACGAACCTCGCCCCAAAATAAGAAACCGACGCCCGAAGACGTCGGTTTTTCGATTTCCGTTTGCTTTGCTTACTGCGCCAGAAGTTCTTTCACGATTTCATTGACCAGCTTGCCGTCCGCGCGGCCCTTGACCTTCGGCATGAGCTCCTTCATGACCTTGCCCATGTCTTTCGGCGAAGCCGCGCCGCTTGCGGCGATGGCCTCCTTGACAAGGCCCCGTACTTCGTCTTCCGAAAGCTGCTGCGGCAGATATTCCATCAGGATTGCGATCTCCGCTTCCGCCTCGGCCACGAGGTCGTCGCGCCCGCCTTTTTTGAAATCCTCGATGGAATCACGGCGCTGCTTGACTTCCTTGCTGATGACGCCAAGCACATCCTCGTCGCCAAGCTCCTTTTTGCCGTCGATTTCAAGCTGGCGAACCGCGCCGCGCACAAGGCGGATGACGGAAAGCCGCTGTTTGCCGGCTTCCTTCGCCTTCATGGCGTCCTTCATGTCCGCAGTGAGTTTTTCCTTCAGCGACACATTGAAGACTCCTTATGCCCTAAACTTGCGCTTGCGCGCAGCTTCCGACTTTTTCTTGCGGCGTACGCTCGGTTTCTCGTAGTGCTCGCGTTTGCGGACTTCGGCTAACGTACCGGCTTTTTGCGACATCCGCTTGAAACGGCGGAGCGCGCTGTCAATGCTCTCGTTCTTGCCGACCTTGATCTCGTTTGCCATGGTTATCCCCCCCTCCAAATATGTTGGGGCTACAAATTTTGTGTAAATTCTCAAAAGAGAATCACGCTAGAATATTATACACGATAGGACGAAAAACGTCAATTAAAAACACATTAACCCGGAGGCCATTGCATGGATCGTCCGCCCAGCAGATGGAAATGCAGATGCATGACGGTTTGCCCGCCGTCCTCGCCTGCGTTGGTGACGACGCGGAAGCCTTTGGAAAGTTTCAGTTCCTTTGCCAGCTTCGGCACGACGTCGCAGAAGATGTGCGCGGCAAGCTCCCGGTCGCCGTCGCCCAATTCGGCGGCGCTGACGACGTGCTTCTTCGGGATGATCAGGACGTGAGTCGGCGCCTGGGGCTCCAAATCCTTGAAAGCAGCCACCATGTCGTCCTCATACACCATCGTCGAGGGAATCTCCCCGGACGCAATCTTGCAGAAAATGCAGTCAGCCATTCGTTTTCCCTCCTTCCGCAGAAAACGGGAAGTTTCTAAAATCGCAATATATATTATTTCTTGATGCGACGAAAAAATCCTGCCGTAAATCAAAAGTTTGCAATAAGCCTACATAAGTCCTGATTCTTCCGTTTCAGCCCAAAACCCATCCCGGTAAAGGCGCGTCAGGCGCATGGGCGCAATCTCCCCGAGCTTTACGGGCGCGTCAGTGTAGACGCGGAAATATCCGCCTGTCAGGCCGTCCGATATACCTTCCGTTTCCGTCTCGAAAAGTACGTCTTCGGTTCTGCCGAGAATTTGCTCGCGGCAGGCTTTTGCCGCCGCCTCGGCGGCCTCTTCCATGCGGCGCACACGCTCCTTTTTCACCGCCGTCGGAAGCTGCCCCGCCATGCGCGCGGCGGGCGTTCCTTCCCGGCGGGAATAGGGGAAGACGTGGACTTTCGCGAAACCCATCCGCGAAACGAAATTGAGGCTTTCCTCGAACAGCGCGCCCGTTTCCCCCGGAAAGCCCACGATGACGTCGGTGGTGACGGAAACGTCAGGGATATTCCGGCGGACGTTCTCCAGCAGCCGGGCAAATGTCGCTGTATCATAATGCCGGTTCATCGCGTGAAGAACCGCGTCGGAACCGGCTTGAAGCGGCAGATGCAGATGCTTCGCGAGCCGCGGCTCGTCCCGGAGCAGAGCGAAAAGCTCGTCCGACAATTCCACCGATTCCAGCGAGCCGAGCCGTAGCCGCGAAAGGCCGCCCAGCGCCAATATTTCCCGCGCCGCGTCCGCCAGCGACGGTTTTTCCGCAAGATCACGCCCGTAAGCGCCGATATGGATGCCGGTCAATACGATTTCCTTGAACCCCGCGTCGATGAGCTTTTTTGCCTCGCGCCGGACGCTTTCCAGCGGGCGCGAACGGAGAGGGCCCCGCGCGTAAGGGATGATGCAGAATGAGCAGAAATTTTCGCAGCCTTCCTGTATTTTCAAAAAAGCGCGGGTGCGCGTCGGCGCGTCGTAGAGAGGAATGTCCTCGAAGGATTTCGCGGCCATGATGTCAACCACGTCGAAAATCACGCCGTCCTCCCGCGCCGCCTGCTCGACCAGCTCCACGATGCGCGCCCGGTCCCTTGTGCCGACGACGAGACGGACGCCGTCCAGCTTCGCCAGCTCCTGCGGCGAAAGCTGTGCGTAGCAGCCCGTCGCGACAATGATCGCGTTCTCGTTTTCGCGGCGCGCCCGCCGGATGATCTGGCGCGATTTCT
>CAMVJN010000055.1 GCA_947167825.1 uncultured Selenomonadales bacterium
GTCGATTCCCGGGGAATCGAAATTCAGCATGTCGGCGTGCGCGAAATTCATCTTCCGTTCCAGATCCGGACGAAGGAAGGGGATTTTCAGCAGGTATTGGCCCGGATTTGCTTTACGGTCTCCCTCCCGCAAGAATACAAGGGAACGCATATGAGCCGCTTTATGGAGATACTGAATCAATGGAGCGCGCGGCCCATTGCCGAGCCGGAGATGGAATCAATCCTTGATGAAGCGATGGAGCGGCTTTCCGCCGCCTCAGCCAATATTGAAATCCGTTTCAAATATTTTATCAAAAAGTTTGCGCCGGTCAGCGGCAAGGCGTCGTTTCTTGACCTTGACTGCGGATTTTACGGCAGCAAGGGAATAGACAATGGCTTCAAGTTCGAGTTCAGCGTTGAAGTTCCGTCTACGTCCCTTTGCCCTTGCAGTAAATCCATATCGCAGTACGGAGCTCACAATCAGAGGGGCGTCATGCGGGCACGGGTGCGTTTTCGTGAAGGTTGCGAATGTATTTATATTGAGGATCTAGCTGAGCTGATGGAGCGGCAGGCCTCTTGTCAGCTGTATCCGCTTCTGAAGCGCGAGGACGAAAAATTTGTGACGGAGCGCGCCTATGAAAACCCGAAATTTGTCGAAGACATGCTCCGCGATCTTGTAATTGCGTTCCGTGAATTGCCGGGGCTGGAATGGTTTTCTGTTTCTTGCGAGAACTATGAATCGATTCACAATCACAACGCTTACGCAAGTTATGAGGAATGGGTGCAATGAAGCGGCTTATCGTCAACGCCGACGATTTCGGCCTGCATCCCGCCGTCAACCATGGTATTATAGAAGGGTATAAAAAGGGCTGCATACGCAGCACTTCTTTCGTAGCAGCCGGAGCCGCGGCCAAGGAGGCGGCGGAGCTCGCAAAAAATCACCCAGGTCTGGGCGTCGGGATTCATCTAACATTGGTGGCGGAGCGTCCTGTGCTTCCGCCGTCAGACGTGCCGAGCCTGATTGGGGAAAACGGGTATTTGCTGCCCGACCATACGGCGTTTATCCGCCGCTATATGACAGGCGGCGTTCGCATGGAAGAGCTCTACGCGGAATGCGAAGCGCAGATTTTGCTGGCGAAAGAAATGGGAGTTCGTCTCACGCATATCGACAGCCATCAGCATCTTCATGTACTCCCCGGCGTGATTCGGACGGTGCTTTCGCTGGCGAAAAAACACGGCTTTACGAAAATGCGCCTCCCTGCGGAACCATTTTTGTTTACGGGCGGATATCCGACTTCCGCAGGGCGCTATGTAGCGAAATGCGGCCTGACGTCCTGCGCCCGTATTGCGAAAAGCGCAATACGCCGTGCCGGCATTATGACACCAGATTCATTTTTCGGCATGCTGGCAGGGGGCCATCTCTATACGCCGCATTTCCTGTCGATTTTGCGGGCGTTGCCTGACGGCGTTTCTGAAATTATGGTGCACCCGGGCAAAGACAACCGTGTTTTGGATAACATTTACCATTGGGCATATCATTGGGAAGAGGAACTGGCCTCCGTGACCTCGGCGGAGGCAATGAAAATGATTGAAGAACGACAGATTCGTTTGATTTCATATGAGGGGTTAACGGATGGGAAAATTCTATAGGCGGCTGGCGCTTCTTGTTCTTCTGGTATTGGCCATATCCGGGGCGGTAATTTATTTTACCGTGGATATCCATACGCTTACGAATTTGACGATGTTCCAGCCGTGGTCGTTGGCGCTGGCGCTGCTTTTCATCGGTGTCGGACTCTTTTTGGACGGCTCCCGGCTTATGCATCTTGTACATATATCGCATGAGGATATAACGCTGTCACAGGCGGTGCAGGTTGTATTCGGAAATTACTTTCTCGCACTTTTGACCCCGGGGGCGACGGGAGGCGCGGTGGCGCAGATGATGTTCCTGCGTCACGCGGGCGTGCCCACCGGCAAGGCGACCGTACTAGTTTTTGTCAGGACTGTGGTCTCGATTCTCTTTTTGATTCTGTGCATGCCGTTTATCTTTATGCATGAAGCGCATATTTTGCCGGGGGTTTCCAATGCAAAGCTGATGATGATATCGTTTGCGGCGTTTCTCGTTATCGTATTTCTGGTTTGGGCCATCAATTCCAATCTGCTCGGGCAGCTCATCGTGAAGCTGGCGCGCAAGCTATCTCCGACAAGGCGGCGGTCGCTCATTCACATGTATCGCGACACAAGGAACGCCATCCGACTTTTAGCGGAGTCCCCGAAACCCATGCTTCTCGTCTTCTTCGAGTCAGGACTTTCGCTGATTTGCATTTACGCGATTGTGCCGTGCTTGCTTCTAGGGCTTGGCGTTTACGATGCTGACTGGTACGCGGTCATGGGGCGCATGATTTTTCTCAACATGCTGCTGTATTTTACGCCGACACCTGGCGGCTCCGGGATTGCCGAGGGCGGTTTCGTCCTCTTGTTCAGCGAGACCGTGCCGCAAGGCACGGTGGGTATTGTGGCTGTCTGTTGGCGTCTGATTGCTGAGTATATTCCGTTTTTGATCGGTTTTTATTACACGGTCAAGGTCTTTGGCGCGACATTCCTCCGTAAGAAGGAAGAGTCCGAGCAAAGTCTTTGATAGATAGAAAAACGGGGAGGAAATTTTATGTTGAAGTACACTTACTACGGGCATGCTTGTTTTCTGCTGGACGACGGTGCACATAAGGTGCTTGCCGATCCGTTTTTGACCGGAAACCCGAAGGCAGCGATTGCGGCGAAGGACGTGAGCTGCGATTATATCCTTGTTTCTCACGCGCACGGTGACCATCTGGGCGACGCGCCGGACATCGCGAAGCGCACTGAAGCGACGATTGTTGCGATTCCCGAGGTTATCGGGCTCTGCAACGAGCAGGCTGGCGCGGAGCTGAAGACTCACGGCATGAATCTCGGCGGCTCCGTCAAGCTGCCATTCGGCAAAGTGCGCATGACGCTTGCGCTGCACAGCTCCGGTGTGGCGGGCGGTATCGCCTGCGGCTTTGTAATCCAGATGGGCGGAAAGACGGTTTATTTCGCCGGTGATACGGCGCTCTTCCACGATATGAAGCTGATCGGGCGTAAAGATTCCATTGATTACGCGCTTCTCCCGATCGGGGACAACTACACGATGGGACTCGAAGACGCGGCGCTTGCGGCTCAGTGGCTGAACGCGGCCAATGTGATTCCGATTCACTACGACACATGGCCGGTTATCGAGCAGGACGTCAAGAAGTATCAGGAACTGACGGAATCGAGCACCCGGGCGCACGTCCACATCATTCAGCCGGGCGAATCGTTGGAACTTAAATGACAGCAAACGCCCCGCAGGACAAACTGATCGTCATTTTGGGACCGACCGCCACGGGAAAGACAAAGCTGGCTGTTCGGATTGCGAAGGAATTGCGGACGAGCATCGTTTCGGGAGATTCGATGCTCGTTTATCGCGGTCTCGACATCGGCAGCGCGAAGCCGGACGAAGCGGAAAGGGACGGCGTTCGTCACGCGTTGGTCGATTGCTTGGATCCGGCGGACGAGAGCTTTAACGCGGCAGATTTTCAGCGGCTGGCCGCCGAGGAAATCCATGCGGTCAACCAAAGCGGCACAATCCCGATCCTTGCCGGTGGCACAGGGCTTTATGTGAAAGCGCTGCTGGAAGGATATCGTTTCAATAAGAATCAGGAGGACGGCGAATACCGGGCCTCATTGGAAAGACTGGCGGAAAAGCGCGGAAAGGCGTATATCCACAAAATGCTGGAGGAGGTCGATCCGGAGGCGGCCGCGAGACTCCACGTCAATGATTTTCGGCGCGTCGTGCGTGCGCTGGAAGTCTGGCGCTTGGGGCAGGAACGGATTTCCCGGGATAAGCAGGAGGACGGCCTCGCCTATGACGCCTGCGTTATCGGGCTTTGCTCCGACCGGAAGATTCTCTATGAACGGATTGAAAAACGCGTCGACGCAATGGTTTCCGCAGGCCTGGAAGAAGAAGTCCGTCGGCTTTTGGCGGAGGGCGTTTCCCGAAGCACCCGCGCGATGCAAGGTATCGGCTATAAAGAGATGGCGGCCTATATTGACGGAGAGTTGAGCTTGGCGGAGGCAGTCGCGAACATCAAAAAGGCGACGCGGCATTTTGCCAAGCGGCAATTTACTTGGTATCGAAAGATGCCGTATATTCACTGGTTTGACATTGACGCGATTCCTTTTGAGGAACTCGTGGAAACGGTTTTGGAGACTATAAACAATAAATTCAGATGAAGGGGAGAGCGCAGTGGCGGCAAAGATGTTCAATTTGCAGGATACATTTTTGAATCAGGCTAGAAAGGAAAACGTGGGCGTAATTGTCCATTTGGTCAATGGGTTTCAGATCAAGGGAAACGTCCGCGGCTTCGACAGCTTTACGGTCGTGTTGGAATCGATGGGAAAGCAACAGATGGTATACAAGCACGCAATCTCGACCATTACCCCTGCGCGTCCGCTGAACTGCGCCTTTGATACGGAAAAGAAAGAATAGAAATAAAAACCGCCGCGGTCTTTCTGCGGCGGTTTTTATTTAGAAAGAGGAAATATGAAAACGAGAGGTTTTGAAGTCGTGTCGGCTTACGCCGATAAGGGGATTGATTTGCCGACGCGAAAGACAGGCTGCAGCGCAGGGTACGACCTTGCCGCTGCCGAGGACGTGTCGCTGGAACCCCGCCGCGTCACGCTGGTGCCGACGGGGCTGAAGGCATATATGCAGCCGGACGAATATCTGGGAATCCATGTGCGATCCGGATTTTCAATTCGGAACATGGTGTCCTGCGTCAACGATGAAGGAATAATTGACGCCGATTATTACGGCAACGCGGACAACGAAGGCCATATTTTTGTGGCGTTGGTCAATCTAGGCGACAGTCCTGTGCAAATCGCGAAAGGCACGCGGATTGCTCAAGGCATTTTCTATCGCTACTTAACCGTCGACGGCGACACAGCCGGAGTCGGCGCCGCCCGAAACGGCGGCATTGGATCGACAGGGGAAATGGAATAGTTGTTATTTTGCTGACATTTACGTGTAGTTATGGTACAATACAAGTGGTTTTTTCATTAAAAATATAGAATCCCAAAAGGGGGTATCTGTGATGAAAAAATTGCTGAGCTGGATACAGTGGTTGATGGTTCTGCCCTTTGGCCTTTTCCTGTATATCGGTGTGAAAGGCTGCGTATATCTTTTGACCATCCGATACGAGGGGAGCGGCAGTTTGATTCCGCTGGTTTCGGATTTCCTGTTGAGCGGTATTTTAGGGATTGCGTTGATTCTCGTCATTTCTTACTCGCTGGCGCCGCAAGGAAAAATTGCGGCCGTCATGGGCGTTGCTCTGTTCTGCATCGCCTTCAACGGGTACTTCGAGGTTTGGCGGTCTTACAAGAATTTGACGGAAACACCTATATGGCAGGCTGGACTCATCACAGGGCTTTCCGTGATTACGTCCCTGACTACATGGAACGAGCTCAGAGGTTATCGAAAGCGGAAACTGGAGCAAAAGCAGCGACCAGTGCCAGCGGTGGAGGAAGCTTGAAACAATTTGCGCAGATTTTACACAGATTAGTAAATATTGCTTGACTTCATCGATGATTTTTAATAAAATACCTTTATGTGAAGTTACGGCCCGGTTCCCACAAGCCCCGGTAACCGGTCGGCAGATTTCGCGTGTCTTTTATTTTGTTTGAAGTGCCTATATTGCTAGGGAGGGTTAATGCGTGAAGACAACGTTCATGGCCAATGCGTCGAACATCGAACGCAAATGGTATGTTGTTGATGCGGAAGGCCAGACGGTTGGCCGTTTAGCCGCAGAAGTTGCTAAGGTTTTGCGTGGCAAGCATAAGCCGACGTATACGCCGCATGTGGACACCGGCGATTATGTAATCGTCATCAATGCGGACAAAGTCGTATTTACGGGCAAGAAGCTCAAGAAGAAAACGTATTTCCGTTATTCCGGTTATCCTGGAGGAACTTCTTTTACCACAGCGGAGCAGATGCTGCAGAAGATGCCGGAGCGTGTCGTGGAGCATGCGGTTCGCGGTATGTTGCCGAAAAATCGCCTCGGTGCGCAGATGTATCGCAAGCTGAATGTCTACGCAGGCGCGGAGCATCCGCATGCGGCGCAGAAACCGGAAGTTCTGAATTTGAAGTGAGACTGGAATAGGAGGAACAATTTATGGCATTGGTCAATTACTACGGCACCGGTCGCAGAAAGTCCTCGGTTGCCAGAGTTCGTCTGGTTCCGGGGGCTGGCAAGGTTACGATTAACGGCCGCGATATGGAAGAGTATTTTGGTCTGAAGACGTTGGAGCTTATCGTTCGTCAGCCATTGGTACTGACGGAGATGGTGGATAAGTACGACGTTCTGGCCAGCGTTTCCGGCGGCGGCGCCTCTGGTCAGGCGGGCGCGATTCGTCATGGTATTTCCCGCGCTCTGCTGGAGCTCGACGGCGAGCTTCGTCCGGCGCTGAAGAAAGCGGGCTTCCTGACCCGTGATTCGCGCGAGAAAGAGCGCCGTAAATATGGCTTGAAGAAAGCGCGCAAGGCTTCGCAGTTCTCGAAGCGCTAATCAATGTGCATCTATCCCTCGGCTCTGCCGGGGGATTTTTTATGGCTTCGTTTACTCTTTGGCCTATAATTGTTATAATATTATCAAATTGGAAAGGAGTTTATACGATATGATATTGGACCGTACATCGGTTGAGCTCCTTGCCCCTGCAGGAAATTGGGCAGCGCTGGAGGCCGCCGTCAAGGCGGGGGCGGACGCCGTTTACCTCGGCGGCAAGCATTTCAATATGCGCCTGCATCGCCAGGACATGAATTTCGATGACGAGGAGCTTGCGCGCGCCGTTTCGTTTGCTCATGAGCACGGCGTAAAGATTTACGTCACAATCAACAATCTGATTTATGAAGATGAACTTGCGGATTTGACATCATTTCTCCGATATCTGGGGAAAATCGGTCCAGATGCGATTTTAGTGCAGGATCTCGCTGTGATTCGACTTGTCTGCGAGATGGGACTTCAAATCCCGATGCACGCTTCCGTCATGATGAATATCCATAACGAGCATGCGATGAACCTTTTGAAGGAATACGGCATCACGCGGATTGTCGCGAGCCGCGAGCTGTCACTGGAGGAGCTTTCGCTGCTCAGGGAGCGGACAGGTCTCGAAATCGAATATTTCATGCACGGTGATATGTGTATCTCGGAGAGCGGGCAATGCATTCACTCCGGCGTGCTTTTCGGCAAGAGCAGCAACCGCGGCCTTTGTCTGAAGCCCTGCCGCTGGCCGTATCGGCTTATTGACGAGGAAACGGGCGAAATACTGGATAAAAACGGGAAAGGCGCTTACAAACTCGCGATAAAGGACATGTGTATGTACCGCCATATCCCGGAGCTCATTCAGGCGGGCGTTTTCTCGTTCAAAATCGAGGGCCGCATGAGGCCTGCGGATTTTGTGTTCCGCATCGTCAGCCTTTATCGACAGGCCATCGACGCCTATCTGGCTGACCCGACGGGCTATCGGATCGACGAGGATGATTGGCGGACGCTTTACGAAGGCCGCGTCCGCGATTTCAGTACCTGCTCCGCGCTCGGAAAGGTCACGGCGGACGATATCGGATGGGACGGATCTCGAGAGCCGCGCTTTTTCAGCCATGTGGTCGAAGAAGCGGAGATGCTAGTGGTTGAAAATCAGGACGCCATCAAACACAAGGGGGAAGGATCGCTGCAGTTGGCCGTCCGCGTTGCGGATAAGGAAGGCGCTGTCGCCGCAATAGAGAGCGGCGCTGACGCAGTCTATATCGGGGGCGATGTTTATAGACCGCATCGACCTTGGACGCTCGCCGACATCGAAGACGTCATTGGGTATGCTCATACCCGAAACAAGCTTGTCACCGTTGAGACGTCTCGCACTGCCATGGGGCGGGAATGCGGGGAATTGGAACAGTTCCTGAAATCGCTGGAAACGATTCGCCCGGATGCCGTTTGCGTCGGCAATCTAGGAACGTTGGAAATGGCGCATAGGTTGACCGTGCTTCCCATTCAGACGGATTTTTCAATGAACATCTGTAATCACGGTGCTCTTGAATTCCTGAAGGCGCACGACGTCAAAATGGCGACGGCGTCTTTTGAATTACCGCCGGCGCATCTTCAGGCGTTGCTCCGAAATGCCCCGATTCCTGTAGAAGTCGTGATACACGGCGCATATACGGCCATGCTTTGCGATCACAACATTCCGGCCTTGAGCCTTTCCCCCGACCCGTTTGCTGATACGGCGTTTTCTGACCGACGGTACGCGCTTTTGGATGAGGCAGGGGAGCGGCATCCCATTCGTGTTGACCAGTATGGTCGCAATCATATTCTTTTTGCGAAGGATCTCTGCCTGTATCCATACCTCAAGGCACTGGACGGAGCCGCCTCATACCGTATCGAAGCGCAGGATTATACACCGGAATGGGTTGGGCGGCTCACCGCATTTTATCGTGTCGTTTTGGACGCCGGTCTGAAAACGGCGTCCAAAACGACGATAGAAGAAATCGCAGCGGGAGGCCCGAGAAAGCTTGGCGTCGGCGCGTTCCGCTTTCAATATTAGGAGGCTGTCATGGATCAATACATTGGCCCGCAGGAGATTGTTGAAAAAAAACGGCAATACATCATGCCGTGCCTTTCGCACTTTTACGAAAAGCCGCCGGAACTTGTGAGCGGTTCTATGCAGTATCTGTTCGACCACACGGGGAAAAAATACCTTGACTGTTTCGCCGGCGTATCCGTTATAAATTGCGGCCATTGCAACCCGGAAATCACGGACAGGCTTTGCGAGCAAATCAAAACGCTGCAACACGTTTGCAATATCTATCTGACGGAAAAATTCGTGCGTCTCGCGGAGCGGTTGGCCGCCGTTACGCCAGGCAGCCTGCAAAAGTCCTTTTTTTGCTCGACGGGTACAGAGGCTAACGAAGGCGCGTTGTTGCTCGCTTCGATTTACACGAAAAGCAGCGAATATATTGCTTTGCGCGGTGGGCTCCACGGTCGCACCAAGCTTGCTATGAACCTTACGGGTATCGGAATGTGGCGGACGGACCCGCATCCGGTGGGCGGCATTCATTTCGCGCCCAATCCTTATTGCTATCGCTGCCCGCTCGGGAAAAAATATCCTTCCTGCGACCTCGCCTGCGCCAATACCGTCGAGGATATCGTCAAAACGGCGACTTCCGGTCGTCCGGCGGCCTTCATCGCGGAAACGATCCAAGGCAACGCCGGCATTATTGTCCCACCGAAGGGCTATTTCAGGCGGCTGAAAGAAATCCTTTCAACCTGCGGCGCGCTGCTGATTATTGACGAAGTACAGACGGGTTTCGCCCGGACGGGCAAAATGTTCGCCATCGAGCATTACGGCGTCAATCCCGATATCATGACCATGGCGAAAGCCCTAGGGAACGGCGTCCCCATCAGCGCGTTTATCGCGCCGGCGGAAATCGCCGACATTTACACGAAGCCCGGAGCCTCCACGTTAGGCGGCAACCCCGTTTCCTCGGAGGCAGGACTGGCTGTCCTCGACTACATCGAAAGCCATAAGCTGATGAAAAACGCCAAGGAGCGCGGCGAGCAGCTTATGGACGGTCTCAAAGAACTGGCGACGCGCCACTCTGTCATTGGGGACGTACGTGGGATCGGCCTCATGGTGGGCGCGGAATTCATCCGTTCCAACGGCAGCCCCTATCCGGAGATCCTGGACGATGTATTGGAAACGATGAAAGATCGAGGCTTTCTGATCGGGAAAAACGGCCTCAGCCGAAACGTCATGGCCTTCCAGCCGCCGCTCGTAATCACGCGGCAGGATGTGGACGATCTGTTGAACGCGTTGGAAGACGCGCTGAAAGAAAAAGGGCGTAAATCATGACTTGCCGCAGGGTTCGTTTTGATTTTCTCATGACGCTGTGATATAATTATCGGGAAATTCTATATGACAGACAGATGAAGGAGAGTTTTATTTATGTCAGGACATTCCAAATGGGCGAATATCAAGCGG
>CAMVJN010000056.1 GCA_947167825.1 uncultured Selenomonadales bacterium
CCGTTTTCCGCAAACTTGATGTTTTCCTTCGTGTCGCCGGACCAGTGCCACCAGTTGAAATCCCCGGCGTGAAAGATCCGCCAGCCGTCGCTTTCCACAAGGAAGGACGTGCCCTCGTCGGTGGAGTCAAAGCTTTCGACGCGAAGCCCCTTGCCTTCCCAACCGTCGTATTTCCCGAGCCACACGGTCTTTTCCGCAGGAAACCGCCGCGCCTCGGAAAGCCCGCGGATGTCCTCGCTCAAGAAGAACTTCGCCGCTTTCTCATATCGGGCAATCGCCGGGCTGAAATGGTCGAAATGCGCGTGGGACACAAAAAAATAAACCTGCGCCGCCGACGCCAATACACGCTCGACGTCGCCGTGCACGTCCCGGTAAGCGTCGAAAACGAGCGCCCAGCGGTTCGCCCCGTCCTCGACGACGAAGCCGCTGTTCAAAAGGTATTCGATGCGCACTGATTCATTCGCCAATCTGTCCCCTCCTTGCTTTTTCTTTCTTGTCGCGCTCGCGAAGCATCTTTTCGACCTTCACGCCGGGCAGCGTGAAGCCGCGCCCCATGACCTCGTTGGCGTCCATCACGATCATGAATGCCTGCGGATCGTAGTGGTCCGCCACGCGCTTGACCCGCGCCACCTGCGTCAGTGTCACGACGACGAAAATCACGCGTTTTTCCTGATGAGTGAACGCGCCCTCGCCGTCGAGGAACGTCACGCCGCGCCCGACGCCTCGGATGATCGCCTCGGCGATCTTCTCCGTCTTGTCCGAGATCAGGATGACGACCTTGCGATGATTGAAGCCGGCGATGACCCTGTCCGTCAGCGTCGCGCTCATGAACATCGAGATCAGCGTATACATGGCCGGCATCACGCCGAACATGAACGCCGATATCGTCATGATCAGGCAGTTGAAGCCGAAAATCACGCCGCCCATGTTCAGCGAATAATATTTTTTCACAATCGCGGCCACGATGTCAAGCCCTCCGGAGCTGCCGTCGTTCCGAAAAATGATCCCATAGCCGATGCCGTTGAACACGCCGCCGAAGATCGCCGCCAGCATCGGGTCGGGCACCGGGGCGTAAGCGTTCAGGAAATGCGTGGCGTCGAGGCAGACGGAAAACATCACGGTGCCGAACAGCACGCCGACAAAATACTCGCGCCCCAGCACCCGGAGCGCGGCAATCAAAAGCGGCACGTTGTAAACGAGCACCTGCGCGCCCACGGGCAGCCCGGTCAGGAAATAGACGATCATACCGATGCCCGTGAGGCCGCCGGAAAGCAAATGATTCGGCAGCAGGAACAGGTTGATGGAACTGGAGCTGATCAGGCAGCCCAGCGTAATGGCCGCCGCCTCTGCGAGACGGCGCGAGGTACTTACCTTTTCCACGGCGGCGTCGCCCCCTGCTCCGTCTCGTCCCGATTCTTCAGCGCACTCATATCAATATCCTTACCTTCCAAAATATGCGCGTTGAAGTCGGCGTTTTGCCAATCTTCTTCCTCGCCGCCTCCAAGATCAGCCTCCTCCTCGGTCAACGGAAGACTTGTCAGCCGCCACGAGACGAGAATCCATGTTCCCGGCTCAACCTCCAGCATCAGCTTTTGTCCGGGCTTTTCGGGATTCCTGTAGACGTTCCATGTAAGGCCGCCAATCTGTTCCCTATCGTTCTTGCCGTATACCGCAGCGATCCTGTGGGGCGTCGCTCCGTAGCGCACGCCATCCCGCGCCGCGTAGTCATGATCCTCGATGACGATATCGACGACCTTGCCCGTCGAGACGGAAACGCCGACGGAAAATTTCTTTTTGAAGGTGTAATATTTTACTCGTATGCCGAATACGCTCTTTTCCGTGTCGAAAAGCGGCGTGCCGAAAGCCTTGGCAATCGCGGCTTCATCCGCCGCCTCGCCCAATGCCACCCCACGCACGGCAAAATCCTCCGGCAAAACGCGCCCTTCCGCGCCCGCCGTCAACGGCAGGCCGAGGAAAAAGACAAGCAAAAACACTTCCCATAATCGCCGCACGCTTCCGCCTCCCAAACCGCGCAAATATATCGCCCGTCAAAACTCGACGAAATTCCCGCCACGGAATACGGGAATCTCCCGGCCGTCCTTCGTCCTGCCCGTAATCGCGAGATCCCGGGATCCGACCATGAAGTCCTCATGAAGCAGCGAATCATTGACGCCGTGCGAAAGCAGCGTCGCCGAATCCATGTCCGCGCCGCCGTCGAGACAGGTCGGGTACGCTTTCCCCAAAGCCAAATGGCACGAGGCGTTTTCGTCGAACAGCGTGTTATAGAACAACACACCGCTGCTTGAAATCGGCGAATCATAGGGCACCAGCGCCACCTCTCCGAGCCGCGGTGCCCCCTCGTCCGTTTCCAGCAACGTTTCGAGGTGCGCGCGCCCTTCCTTCGCCTCAAAGGAACCGACCTTGCCCGCCTCGAAGCGCAGCTTTATTCCCGTGATCAGGTTTCCCTGGAAGACCAGCGGCTTCGTCGCGGCCACCGTGCCATCCACGCCGTCCCTGTGCGGCAGCGTGTAAATTTCCTCCGTCGGCAGGTTGGCGACAAAGACTCGGCCGGCCTGCGTTTTCTCCGCGCCCCCCGCCCAGATATGCCCTTCGGGCAGCCGGATCGTCAGGTCGGTGCCGAGGCCGTTCGTATAATGAAGGGACTCGAATGACCATCCGTTCATAAAATCCGACGCGCGGCGCAGAAAATCCGTATGCGCCGTCCAGCGTGCCTCGGCCTTTCCGTCGCCCGCAACCCGCACCGTCGAGAAAATGGCCGCCCAGAGCGCTTCGACAGCCTCCGCGTCGCTTTTATCCGCAAAAACCTTCCGCGCCCACGCCTCCGTCGGCACGGACACGACGCACCACGCGTTCTTGTTGCTCATAATGCGCGCGCGGTAATCAAGCAACGCCTCCCCCGCCGCCTGCTGGGCCGTCGCCAAGCGCCCCGGCGCAACGCCGAGAAACGCCTCCGGATCTTCGGCGTGAATCGAGACCACCGCCGCGTCGTCCTCCGCGTTGTCCATATAGAGCCGCCGGTGCCAGTCGGGATAGCGTGAAAGCGCGTCCTCGGAGGCCATCTCGAAACGGATGCGCGAGAGCCGCTCATCGTTCCAGACGACAACCACGTCCTTCGCGCCCGCTGCGTACCCTTCCCGCGCCAACCGACGCGCGAAATCCGCGCACTCGATCGGCGCATTGATCACGAGAGGCTGGCCCTCCCGCAGATTCACGCCCGTCCGTATGACGAGCCGCGCATATTCCGAAAGCTGCGCTTCCATGCACTTCTTTTCCTGTGCCGTCATTTGATTGCGTTCAGCCGCGCCGCCATCTCCGAAGCCGACGGATCGCCGGAAGCCGCCTCCATGATCGGCTGGTCGCCGAGCATCAGTACATTGCCATCTGCCCATGCCTCGCCGCCGTTATGGCCGTTATGGTATGCGGTCGCAAGATTTCCCATCACGAAGTACGCGCGTTCCTGGCTGCTCATGTCGTCCGCCGGCGCAGGCACCAAAAAATCCTTGCCGTTAACCTGGATAAGCCCCGCGTCTCCGTCAATCTTCACATGACCGCCGCTGTACTCGGTCAAAGATTTCGCATAAGTATCCCTGCGGTCTTTATGGTCGGGGTGGTCAGAAAGGAAGCTGCCGCCGCTCGTCGACCGTTCCATCACACGCTGCCAGATGGCCGCGCAAGCGCCGGGATTGTAGTTTGAATGCGTGATATATTGGAACGCCAGCTTATCTGCCTCACGCTCTTTCGCACGCGGCATATGCACATTGCTCGCGTACTGCGCAGCCAACTGACCAAGCGCCGAATTGTTGGTCAGCACCGCCGCGCCCACTTGAGCAATCAAAGTGTCCCTGACGCCCGCCTTCACATGATTCTTTTGACCGTGCCCCATCTCGTGCCCCAGCACCACCGCGACTTCGTCGTCGTTCGCCACCATATTGAACATGCCCGTGTTCACGCTGATATTATGCCCCAACGTGCAAAAAGCGTTGAACGAAGTATCGTTGTTGACAAAATAATTGTAAGGCTTCTCATAGATAGTCGGATCGACCTCGGCAATCGCTGCGGTGAGAGTCCCCATGATGCTGTCGAGACGCGCGTTCAGATACGGATCGTCATTGACGCCGTATTTTTCCTGCATCTGCTGGAAGAGCTCATCGCGTCCCTCATTATCCAAATACGAAATCTGTTGGTTAAGCGCCGCGTATTGCACCCCTGCACCAATTACCGTTTCGAGAATCCCCGCGTCCGCCGTCGGCGTCGGGATCACGGAAAAAGTCAGCGTTCCCGCAACAACCGCCGCCGCCAGTTTCTTACGCATTTTTTTCCATTCCATGCAAAACACTCCTTCCGATTTATACAGGAACAAAAATTTATCATGTAGGTATTCGCCGCCCATCGCAAAAATCCTGCTAGCTATGGACAAATCGAAGTTCTTGCGTCTATAATAAATCTTGAATATGAAAATATGATTAGAGGTGTTTTCCCGATATGTGGGCAACCCACAAGACCTCCATCCTGCTCGGCGTCAGCTTCGTCGTGCTGCTGGGTTCATTTTGGAT
This sequence comes from uncultured Selenomonadales bacterium, assembly GCA_947167825.1. Taxonomy (GTDB): domain Bacteria; phylum Bacillota; class Negativicutes; order Selenomonadales; family Selenomonadaceae; genus RUG12372. Next base: position 4,575 of record CAMVJN010000056.1, read on the forward strand.
TCTGCCGCAGCTTGCCTTCGTCGTATTCATCGCGCTTCTGCTTCATCTGCTGCTCTGCCCGATGGTCGACTATCTGCATAAGTCCCGAATGATTCCGCGGGGACTCGCCGCCGCCATGACGCTGCTCCTTTTCCTCGTCGCCGTTTCGGTTCTCTTTGCCGTGCTGTCGACGCCGCTGGCGCGCTCCGCGCAGAAATTCTCCCAAGACCTTCCGGAGCTGACCGAAAACATGCGCGACCTGTTCGCCGCCTATCCGGTCATCGCGCAGGAAGTAGACAAATTCTGGCGGGAACTCGCCTCCATCGGTATCGACGCCCTCCGGACCTCTTTGGATATGCTTTTCTCCTTTTTCTCAAAAATCTTCGACCTCGTCATCATTCTTTTCTCCGCGTTCTATCTGCTGAAAGACGGACGCGAAATCGAGGAATGGATTACACGCCTCTTTCCGAAAAAAGATCACATGCGTGTTTTCAAGCTCTTCGACCGCATCTTGCTATCACTCCACACATACATCCGCAGCCAGATCGCCATTTGCTTTCTGATGGGAATTGTCGTGTTTCTTTACTTCACGGCCCGCGATATTCCTTACGCGGTAGTTTTTGCCGTGCTCTCCGGCGTCAGCGAGTTCATCCCCGTCATCGGGCCGACCATCGCCTCGCTGTTCGGCGTGTCCGTCGCGGCCACCATTTCGCCGTGGATGGCGGTGCAGACGCTTTTCTTCTATCTGCTGATCACGCAGGCCAACCACAATTTCATTTATCCCACTCTGATCGGAAAAACCCTTCATCTGCACCCGATCGCCATCCTGCTGGGGCTGCTCCTCGGCGGCTGTCTCCTCGACGCGCCGGGCATGTTCCTCGCCGTGCCGCTGATGGTCATCATCCGCCTCGTCATCGAGGATATCTACCACGACGCCAACAAGGCGGAAGAAACTCCGCCGCCTGCGGAATAGCCGAAAAGAAAACGCCTCTCCGTAAATCCGGTTGGATTCGCGAAGAGGCGTTATTTTTGTGTCCTTTTTAAGCCAACGTCAGCCGCACGTAAGTCTTTTTTCCTTTTCGCACAATGGCCGTGCCGTCCTTGAAGTCCTGCTCCGTCAGCGTCCTTTCGATATCCGTGACGCGCTCGTCGTTCAGGGAGAGGCCGTTTTGCTGTATGAGACGTTTGCCCTCGCCCTTTGAAGCGATTACCGCTTTTTTCGCCAATACATCGAGCAGCCGCATCCCCATCTCCGAAGCCGCTACCTCAGCCGTGGGCATAGAATCCGCATCGCCCGCTCCTCCGAAGAGAGCCTCCGCCGCCTTTCTCGCCTTTTCCGCCTCAGCCTCACCATGCACGAGACGCGTGACCTCGTAAGCGAGAATCTTCTTCGCGTTATTCATACGCTCATCCCTATGCTCGGTGAGACGACGGATCTCGTCCATCGGCAGGAAAGTCAACCGCGCGAGACATTTTTCCACGTCGCCGTCGTCGATATTCCGCCAATACTGGTAAAAATCATAGGGCGAGGTCTTTTCCGCGTCGAGCCAAAGAGCGCCCGATGCGGTCTTTCCCATCTTCTTGCCGTCGCTTTTCGTCAAAAGCGAAAGCGTCAAGCCGTAAGCGGCTTTCCCTTCGCGGCGACGGATCAGCTCCACGCCCGCGATGATGTTCGACCATTGGTCGTCGCCGCCCATCTGGAGGACGCAGCCGTAACGACGGTTCAGCTCCATGAAGTCGTAAGCCTGCATCGTCATATAGTTGAACTCAAGGAAAGTCAACCCCTGCTCCATGCGGTTCTTATAGCACTCCGCCGCCAACATCCGATTGACGGAAAAGCATGCGCCGACGTCCCGCAGGAACTCGATATGATTAAGCTTCCGCAGCCATTCGCCGTTGTTGACCATCAGCGCCTTGTCGTCCGAAAAATCAATGAAGCGCGCCATTTGTGCCTTGAACCGTTCGCAGTTCGCCTCAATCTCATCGTCGGTCATCACGCGGCGCATATCGGTGCGTCCCGACGGATCGCCGACGGTACCCGTGCCGCCGCCGACAAGGCAGATCGGACGATGCCCTGCGCGCTGGAGCCGCGCCATCGCCATCAATGCGAGAAAGTGCCCGACATGAAGGCTGTCCGCCGTCGGATCGAAGCCGATATAAAACGTGATCTTTTCTTCGGAAAAGAGCTTCCTGACTTCCTCCTCATTCGTGCACTGCGCGATATATCCGCGTTCCTTCAATTCATCCCATACATTCCCCGGCATCAATATATCCTCCCGAATATCAATAATAGACGTATATTATCTATGGGTTTTTACTTTCAGCGTCCTTTGCCCATGCCGCCCGACATACTCGGCGCGGTGGAAGGCGCTGTCGACGGCGCCGTCGGTTTCGTCGGCGTTGCCTCCGGCTCTCTTTCCGGTTCCGGCTCGGGCTCGGGAGGAGTTGGAACGCGCTCCGGCGCTTCTCCTGTCGACGGACGCGACGGCTGCGTCGGCGTCGAATCACGTCGCGGCGGCGTCGGATCGTCACGCCTCGGCGACGTCTGCGGCCTCTGGGACGGCGGCTTCGCCTGCTGGTTCGGCTTTTGGCTCTGATCCCTTCTCTGATTGGAAGAACGTCCTTCTTCCTTCAACTCGTCCATACCGTCGCTCTTATAATTCGGCCCCGGCTCGAACTGGCGGACAGGCATATTCGCCGTCGCCTTTTCCATAAACGCCTGCCAGACGGACGCAGGCAGATTACCGCCTGTCATGCCGTCGAGATCGCTGTTGTCATCGCAGCCGATCCAAACCCCCGCCACAAGATCGGTGGTATAGCCGACAAACCAAGCGTCGCAATAATCGCTGGTCGTTCCCGTCTTGCCCGCCGCCGGACGGTCAAGCGCCGCGCCCGTACCGGTTCCGCGTGCGATGACGCCCTGCAGCATCGAGGTCAAGTCGTTGGCACTGGCCTCGCTGATCACGTTTTTCTGTTTAGGCTTCGCCTGCTCCAATATTTTGCCGTTGCGGTCCAGCACTTTGATAACCGCCGTCGGTTCCACATGGATACCTTGGTTCGCAAATGTCCCGTACGCACTGGTCAGCTCCAGCGGCGTCAGGCCGCGTGTCAAGCCGCCCAACGACGTCGCAAGTCCGCGATCGTTTGTCGGACCGTCCAGCACAAAGGTCGTGATTCCCATTTCCTGCGCGTAATAAATCGCCTTGTCCATGCCGATCTTCTGCGCAATCTTGACCGTCGGCACGTTCAATGACTGCTCCGCCACATAACGAAGCGTCACCTTGCCGTTATAATTCCTGTTGTAATTTTCCGGCTCCCAATCGCCGACCATGATTGGACTGTCCTCGATAATCGTATTGGGCGTGAAACGGTTTTCCAGCGCCGCCGCGAACACGAACGGCTTGAAGGCCGAGCCCGGCTGCCGTTCCGCCATCGTCGCACGGTTGAACTGGTCGGTACCGCGCCCGCCGACCATCGCCTTGATTTGCCCGGTATGCGGATCGATGGCCACCAATGCGCCCTGCGGCTGCGCCAACCCGTTCTTATCCGTCTCAAAGGTCGGCAGCATCTTCATCGCGGCTTCCGCGGCCCTCTGCATATCCATGTCGATTGTCGTATAAATTTTCAGCCCGCTCTTATAAACAGCGTCTGCGCCGTACTTGTCGATCAGTCCCTGCACCACATAATCAATGAAATACGCGGCCTCCGTGTTCTCCCCCGCTGCCGGGCGGGCAAGCTTCAAATCTTCCCTCTTCAAGCGACTTGCTTCGGAATCGCTGATATAATGGTATTTCGCCATTTGCTCCAGCACCGTCGCCCGACGCGCGCGTGCCGCTTCCAGATTGTTGAACGGCGAATAATAATTCGGGCTCTTCGGGATGCCCGCCAGCATCGCGCACTCGTTCAGCGTAAGCGCACTGACGTCCTTGCCGAAATACGTCTTCGCCGCAGCCTCGACGCCGTACGCGCCCTGCCCGAAATAAATCTGGTTCAGATAAAACTCCAGGATTTCCTGCTTCGTATACTCACGTTCAAGCTGAAGCGCAAGGAACATTTCCTGTATCTTGCGCTTCATCGTGCGCTCCGGCGTCAAATACGCGTTCTTCGCCAGCTGCTGCGTGATCGTTGAGCCGCCCTCGGTCACGCCGCCGCCGGTGATATTTGCCCAAGCCGCGCGCAAAATCCCTCGGGGGTCGATGCCCGAGTGCTCATAAAAACGCGCGTCCTCCACCGCGATAAAAGCGTTCTGCAAATCCCTCGGGATCTGTGAAATCTTCACAGGCATACGATTTTCCGTCGCGTGGATATTCGCGATCTCGTTGCCGTTGATATCGTAAATCTGCGACGACGCCGACGGCGTAAGATCCTCCGCAAGATTCGGCCGCGTGTTCATGCTCGCCGTCAAAAAACCGCAGCCAATACCGGTAATCATCACCAGCACTACGAGAATAAAACCGCCGAGAATCCGCCAAAAGTGACCGCCGCTCTTTTTTGAGGAACGGGACTTCTTCGCGTGCGCCGCCTTCGCCGGTTGCTTTGACATGAAAATCCTCCTCTGCCCGCTTCGGGGCAAGACACTTGCGTCTATAAACCAATAACATAAAAATCCATAGTAAAGATTCTAAGCCTTATTCGCCCGTATGTCAAATAATGCAAAGAAAAATTAACATCCCTATTGACAGAACCCCATCGGCTGAGATATACTAATTGCTGTCAGTCAACGCTAGCTTAGCTCAGTTGGTAGAGCAGCGCATTCGTAATGCGCAGGTCGTAGGTTCAAGTCCTATAGCTAGCTCCATAGGAAAATCAAGGCTTCGAGGCACATCGCCCCGAAGCCTTTTTTGTGTTCGAAATGCATTTTTGCCCCTTATTTGTCCCTTATTGATTCCCGAACCATGTCCATCCCTTGTATTTCAAGAGTTTTGGACAATTCAGCCCCCAGAAGCTTGTTCCAATTGTTCCAACTGTTCCAGGAAATTTCATTTATATACAAGAAATACTGTTTCTGGTGTGGTGTTCCACTGTTCCATTTGTTCCAGCTATTTCATTTTTATAGCAAAAGCTACATGTTTAATTTGGTATTTGCAATCGTTCCGCCAATCGTGAAGTCATGCTCGTCGGATTCATATTATGATGTGCATATTACGTTTCGGTATCCTGGTCTATTATTTATTATTCTCAATCCCATATTTGTCCTTGTGCAATGACTGTAGCATCTCAAATATCATAACATATAAGTAAATAGGGAAATATAATCTCTTCCATTTCCCATTAATGTCATGGAGGGCTAACTATGATTAACACCGATAAATTCATTCTGACTCCAACGGAAGCAGCTGCAAAGCTCGGCTGTAGTACACAGACAAAGTTACCAACCCCCATTTCAAATGGGGGTTTAATTATAGCCCCTCCAGGGCA
>CAMVJN010000057.1 GCA_947167825.1 uncultured Selenomonadales bacterium
GAGCGCAGCAGCAGGCGGCGCAGGAAGAGCCGAAGAAGGCCGACGACAACGTGGTCGACGCAGAATATACGGAAGTCAAGGATAAGTAAGAGTGAAGAGTTGAACGTGGAGAGTGAAGAGTGATTTGGATTCACTCTCCACACTTCTTTTCATAAGGGAGATCTGGTTATGAGCGACAAACGCGACTACTATGAAGTGCTCGGCGTTCAAAAGGGCGCGTCCGAGGACGAGATCAAGAAAGCCTTCAAAAAGCTGGCGCGCAAATATCACCCGGACCTGAACCGCGACGACCCGAAGACGGCGGAGGAAAAGTTCAAGGAAGTCAACGAAGCTTACAGCGTGCTTTCCGACCCGCAGAAAAAAGCCCAGTACGACCAGTTCGGCCATGCGGCCTTCGAGAACGGCGGCGGAGGCGGCGGCGCGGGCGGTTTCGGAGGATTCGGCGGCTTCGGAGGTTTCGGTGGCGGAGGCGGTGGATTCGACGATATCTTCGACGCGTTCTTCGGCGGCGGCGGGAGCCGTTCGCGGCGTTCCGGACCGGAGCGGGGCAGCGACCTCCGTTACGATCTGGAGTTGACCTTTGAAGAAGCGGCTTTCGGCAAGGAGGCGGAACTGACCGTTCCGCGCACGGAAAACTGCACGACTTGCCACGGCACCGGCGCGGCGGCGGGAACGTCGCCGGAAACCTGCCCGGACTGCCACGGCACGGGCCAAGTCCAGCGGCGGCAGAATACGCCTTTCGGGCAGATCCTGAATTCGCATCCCTGCGGACGATGCCACGGTACCGGAAAGATCGTCAAGAATCCGTGCTCGGATTGCGGCGGCACCGGACGCAAGAAAGTCCGCAAGAAGATCAGCGTGAAGATTCCGGCGGGCGTCGACGAAGGATCGCGCATCCGCGTGGCCGGCGGCGGCGAGGCGGGACTTCGAGGCGGCTCGAGCGGCGACCTTTACGTCTATATTTTCGTGAAGCGTCATAAGCTGTTCGAGCGCGAAGGCTCCGACGTGCTCTGCGAGGTGCCGATTTCCTTCGTGCAGGCGGCTCTCGGCGACACCATCGAGGCACCGACCATCGACGGCAAGGTGGAAATGAAAATCCCGGCGGGCATTCAGTCCGGTACGATGCTGCGTTTGAAGGGCAGGGGGATCCCGTTCTTGCGCGGCAACGGACGCGGCGACCAGCTCGTGCGCGTCAAGGTGCTGACACCGCAAAAGCTCTCTGCAAGGCAGAAAGAACTGCTGAAGGAGTTCGGCGAGATCAGCGGGCAAAACGTAAACCCGGAGCAGGAAAGCTTCATGAACACGATCAAGAAGATGTTCAAAAAGTAATATCGAAACAATATGGGACGCGAAAACGCGCCGCTCATTAAAAGACGATGGGCGGCGCGTTTTTTGTCAAATATGGGGGAGCTGCAAGAAATGCGAAAGTTAATTGCTGATTGCATGACATGCAAAATTTTGCCGATGGCGTGTGATATAATCGAACCAAAATTGAAGAGATGCATAGAGGAGGCGTATTGAAATGGCAGTTTCCGTTACGATTCATCGAGGAACCAATCAAATCGGCGGCACCATCACCGAGATTGCGACGGAGAAGACGCATATCCTTATCGACTGCGGGGCGGCGTTGCGGGGCAGCCATGGGACGGTGCGGGACGAGGATATTGTCACGATGCTGCAAGAGCGGCATTTTGACGCTATCCTGTTCACGCATTATCACGGCGACCATACGGGGCTTATGGACAGGATTCCGCCCGACGTACCGCTTTATATGGACGAAGCTATGAAAAAGATATTGACGACGCTTCACAAATATACCCGCAACGAAGCAATGAATGCGCTGCTGGCGGACGCGGACGGACGCATTCATGTCTTTGTGCCCCCAACTCCGTTTTTTGTCGGCGATATGAAAATCACACCGTTTTTCGTTGATCATTCGGCTTATCACGCGAATATGTTCTTGATCGAAGCAGCGGGGCAGACGATTCTTGTCAGCGGCGATTTCCGTTCTACGGGGTATCTGGGGAAAAGCCTGCAAGAAATTCCGAAGCTCCTTAAAAAATTCCATAAAACGGTGGATGTGCTGCTTTGCGAAGGTACGATGATGACGCGCGACACAAAAGAGGGAAGGCTTCTGGACGAATGGGATTTGAAAAAGGAAGTCGAAGCGTTTCTGAAAGATCATCGGCAGGCGTATGTGATTTGTTCTTCCACCAATTTTGATACCATCAGTTCGATATACATGGCCGCGAAAAAGAACGGACTGAAGGTTTACGCCAACGGCTATATCTGCGCGATGCTCCGCACGTTCAGCGACATCGCTGCAAAGCATACGGGATTGTATAATCTTAAAGGGGTAAACAACGCGAAGCAATTGAAGGATGAGGCAAAGGAAGGTTTTGTCGTCCTGCTGGGTTCTTGCCTGGGCAAGCCGATGCGCATGATGGATATGTTTTACGATTTTTTGACGAACGGAGTGAAGGAGCCGTGGCTGATTTATTCTATGTGGAAAGGATACTTGAACCCGAAGCATTCCGCCTATGACGCCAAGTTGGCCGGATTCGTTTCAGAATTCGGCGAGCACGTAAAATACGCGCATACACCCGGCCATGCGGACAGGGAGACGCTGGCGCGTTTCATCGGGGAGATACGGCCGAGGAAATATATCATTCCTTTCCATACAGAAAACGCGGAAGGATTTCGGGGCCTAGATGTCGAAGATAAATATAAAGCAATCGTCAGGACGATGAAAGACGGAGAGACAATTGAAATAATTTAGGGGGGAGAAAATATATGGTTGAAAAGGTGATTAAAAGAGCAAAGGATTTTTCCGCGCAATGGGGAAAGTATATCAAACGATATAAGGATGTACTCCATTGGAGAGCCAAAGATAAAACAATTATCCTCATATCACATTCTCAAGAGCGTCCAATGAATGGTGTCGAGTTAAGACTATCTGAGCCGATTGATAAGCAAATTGACGCATTAGCTCATAACATTACAAAATTTCCAATAGTCGATCGCTCAAAAAAGCGTGAAGAAGAGCACAAGCAGCAAGCGAAATTCATTTTTGATTTAATGCAGAATAAGTCCTCAAATGCCCTGCAAGCTATCGAGTCGCATTTGAATGCAGAGGATATCGTTTTTGCTGGTTCGGAAGTTGTTTTGTATGAAGGGAACGGGGTATTTCACACTGAACGAAAACAGATCATGGATGTTGTTCTTGTTAGCCCATCGAAAAAAAGAATCTATGTTGTGGAAATGAAAAAATTGAAACCGTCCAAAAATAAAAATATGTCCCCTGAAGAGCAATTAAACGGTTATATACAAACGTATGGAAAGAAGGAGCGGTTTTCAGCATTGCGAGAGATTATATCGTGTTATTCGGGGGAAAATGTTACGGAAAAATATAGTATAGAGGGCATCGTATTGCAAGGTTATTCATCTAATGAGACGCCTAATGTATTGAAAAACGGCAAATTTATTACATTTTGCTTTAACTGACAGCACAAAAAGTGTTGTTGGCTCATTATACGTGGGGGAATTCATGATGAGAAGAATTATGGTAATTTCAGTTTCAGGGTTTTGTTTATTCCTCTTATCGCTTGTGCCTTCAATCAGTCCATTGGTTGCTTCGTTGCCGGCCTCGTCGCCGCTGGTATCCGTGCCGTCAATTTTATGATGAGCCATGGCTGGTGTTCTCGTAAAGGAGGAATCAGATGGATTTAGATAAGTTTGATGCTGAGGTGCTTGAGATATACGAGCTTTTGCACGGTCATAAACAAGAAGAGTTTTCGGTGATTGCGAAATACCGCCATTACAAGGCGCTTTTCAATTCCGCACAGGAAAACGGGCCGGAGGATTTCATCGAGTTCCTTTCCGATTTTGAGTGCTTGGCATACGAGCTTTTGGGCGGCAGGGATGAAAAAGCACGCTTTGCGAGCAAGGAAATGGAAGAACTTCCGAATCTCGTTCTGAATGACCTTATAACTGGCACTTAAAATCTGATGTATGACGCAAAAAAGCCGCAGGACATTTGCCCTGCGGCCTTTTTCATATCTTCTTTGCCCGATTTTCAAGAGCGTGCAGGAAGCGTCGCACTTCCATGATTTTTATATCATGCTCTGTGAGAATGACATAATAGATAACGTATCTTTTCACATAAATGCGATAATAAGGGGTTGAGCGATCTTTTTGGGAAGGAACAGGCTCGAAGCTTTCGGGACCGCTTTGCAGACGCTTTAGGATGGCGTCTTCCACCTCGTCAAGCAGATTGAGGGCGGCGTCTGGATTCAGGAGCTCGTAAGCAATATGGGAAACGGCGTTGTCCAACTCATCATAAAATAGCGGAAGATACCGCAATGTGTATGTATCATTCAGCATGGAGCTTTCCCCGTAAGGCTCCAAAAACCTGTTCATGGGTCAAACGTTTTTGCGTTGATGCTGCCACAAAATCGGCTTTGTCCATGATGCTTTCTTCTGATTCCGTGTGCTGTGAGTGCGAATTGAGAGTAAGTGTATCGGCATTGAACAGTTCGCTTTGAGCACTGGCAGCAGAAATCGCTTGAAGCATGGGAATCGCCTCCTTATTATTCTTGTTTTTATTATAATGGCAAACATGGCGGAATACAAGTATCCTTATTTTTGAACAACAGATGGTGATCATGCAAAAATCCCGCAGGATTGCCTGCGGGATTTTGACATATATGGTCTTTATCGGTTCGCGAGTTTCGCGAGCAGCGGCGATGCGTCGTAGGCGGCTTTTCCTCCCAGTTCTTCCTCGATGCGGAGGAGCTGGTTGTACTTCGCTACGCGCTCGCTGCGGTTCGGGGCGCCGGTCTTGATCTGGCCCGCGTTCAGCGCTACTACGAGGTCGGCAATCGTTGCGTCCTCGGTCTCGCCGGAGCGGTGGGAGACTACGGCGCGGAAGCCGTTCTTGTGGGCGAGCTGGATGGCCTCGATGGTCTCGGTCAGCGAGCCGATCTGGTTCAGCTTGATCAGGATCGCGTTGCCCGCGCCCATCTTGATGCCTTTCGCGAGACGCTTCGTGTTCGTGACGAAGAGGTCGTCGCCGACGATCTGGAGCTTGTGGCCGAGGCGCTCGGTCAGCTTCTTCCAGCCTTCCCAGTCCTCCTCGTCCAGCGGGTCTTCGAGGGAAACGATCGGATATTTATCGACGAGCTTTTCCCAGTAGTCGATCAGCTTCGCGGTGGTGTACTTCGTGCCGACCTTCGGCAAAATGTATTCGCCTTTCTTCTTGCCCTTCCATTCGCTGGCGGCGGCGTCCATCGCCAGGGCGAAATCCTTGCCCGGCTTGTAGCCCGCTTCCTTGATGGCTTTCATGATGTAGTCGAGGGCTTCCTCGGTGCTCTTCAGGTTCGGCGCGAAGCCGCCCTCGTCGCCGACGGAGGTTGCGAGCTTGTTCTTCTTCAGGAGCGCGGCCAATGCGTGATAGACTTCGGCGCACCACTGGAGGCACTGGGCGAAGGTCTTCGCGCCGATCGGCATGATCATGAATTCCTGCACGTCGATGTTGTTCGTCGCGTGGGCGCCGCCGTTCAGGATGTTCATCATCGGCACCGGCAGCACGCGCGCCTGCGCGCCGCCGAGGAAACGGTAAAGGGACTGGCCTTCGGAGATTGCGGCGGCTTTCGCGCTGGCCAGAGAAACGGCGAGGATCGCGTTCGCGCCGAGTTTCTTCTTGCCCTCGGTGCCGTCGGCTTTCAGCATCGCCTGGTCGACGGTGTAAGTGTCGGCGGCCTCGAGGCCCAGGACGGCCTTCGTCAGCGCCGTGTTGACGTTCTTGACGGCCTTCAGCACGCCTTTGCCGTTGTAGCGTTTCTTGTCGCCGTCGCGAAGCTCCAGCGCCTCGAACTGCCCCGTGGACGCGCCGCTCGGGCTTGCCGCGCGGCCTACGCTGCCGTCGCAGAGCGTGACCTCGGCTTCGACGGTGGGGTTGCCGCGCGAGTCCATGATTTCGCGGCCGACGACGGATACAATTTCTGTACAGTTCATTCAAAAACCTCCAATCTTTTTCGCGGGACGGCTCACCGTCCCGATGTTGGATATTTGCATATTTTATTATACCATTTCTTGTGGCGGATAGGAAAGAATTTTTCGTCTTTTTGGCGGTTGCTATTTGTTTTGTGGTATAATATATCGTAGTTTTGAATGCATTTCGGGATAGGAGGGCACTGATGGACGCACAGCAAATCGGGCGTGTGCTGATGGTTTTCGGCGCGATGCTTTTGGCGGTCGGAGCGTTTTTGTACTTCGGCGGGCGGCTGTTGCCGCTGGGGCAGCTGCCCGGGGATTTCCATTTCGGCGGCGAGAATTGGTCCGTCCATTTTCCGCTGGCGACCTGTGCGATTATCAGCATTTTGCTGTCGCTGTTCTTGAATTTGTTTTTCAGAAGATAAAATATATAAGGAGTTTGTCCATGAATCGAAATATAACGATATGCGCCGCGATTTTGCTTTCAGCGGCGATTTTTTCCGGTTGCGGGAAGGAGGCGGCGCCGGAGCAGAAATTGCCTTTGGTGCGCACGCAGACGGTGACTGCCGGGAGCGCAGCGCAGGCGGCGGAATATGCGGGCAGCGTGCATGGACGCTATGAAAAGAATATGGCGTTCCAAGTCGGCGGACAGATTGTCCTTCGGAGCGTGCAGCTCGGCGATCGGGTATCGGCCGGCGCGGTGATGATGCGCGTCGATCCGAAGGACGTGGCGCAGAAGACGAACGCGGCGGACGCGCAGGCGGAGGCGGCCGCCGCGCAGCTCTCGCTTGCGGAGACGAATCTCGCCCGTTACCGGGAACTGTACGCGGCGCAGGCCGTGGCGGCGGCGGTGCTCGACCAATACCAGACGGCGTATGACGCGGCGCTTGCCGCATATCAAGCGGCGGCGGCGCAGGCGACGGAAGCGCACAACGCGCTTTCCTATACGGAGCTGGTCGCCGACGCGGACGGCGTGGTGTCCGGCATTTCGGCGGAAGTCGGGCAGGTGGTCGCCGCCGGGCAGACGGTGCTGACTTTTGTGGAATCCGGCGAGATGGAAATCGAGATCAATGTGCCGGAAAATCGTTTGCCCGATATTTCCGTCGGAAAGAATGTCGAGGTTTCCTTCTGGGCGATGGGCGACACGAAAACACGGGGCGTCATCCGGGAGATCGCGCCGATGGCGGATCGGGCGACGCGAACCTACAAGGTGCGCGTTTCGGTTCCGGCGCCGCCCGCGGGCATGGCGCTGGGCATGACGGCCAGCGTCCGCGTGACGGACGCGAAGAACGGCGACGCGTCGGGAACGGCGGCGACGTTGCCGCTGTCCGCGATCTACCAGACCGGTGATGTGCCCTGCGTTTGGATTGTCAAGGATGGAAAGGTTGCGTTGCGCGAGGTTTCCGTTGATTCTTTCGGCGCGAACGAGGCGATTGTCCGAGGACTGGAAAGCGGGGATGTGGTGGTGACGGCCGGCGTCCACAAGCTCCATGAAGGCGAGGAAGTGCGGCTCGGCTCGGAGGCCGGGAAGCCATGAACCGGATTACGGAAATTGCGCTGAAAAATCGTGACCTCGTCTGGTATTTCGTCATCGTCGCGTTTATCGCGGGTATTTTTTCTTACTATAAACTGGGCCGTATGGAGGATCCGGCGTTCACCATCCGCATGATGGTCGTGTCGGCGGCGTGGCCCGGCGCGACGGCGGAGGAGATGGAGCAGCAGGTCACGGACAAGCTGGAAAGCAAGTTCCGCGATATTCCCGGTGTGGACTACATCGAGAGCTATTCGATGCCGGGGCGTACCGTTATTTACATCAATCTCAAGGACGACGTGCCGAAGGAGACGATTCGCCCGACTTGGCGCGATTTGCGGAATTTCGGCGAAGACGTGAAGCACGATTTGCCCTCCGGCGTGTACGGCCCGTATTATGACGACCGTTTCGATGACGTGTACGGCTCGATTTACGCGGTCACGGGCGACGGCTACACCTACGAGGAAATGCGGCAGGCGGCGGAAAGGCTGCGCCGCCGCGCCGCGTCCGTCGAGAGCGTGCAGACGGTTTCGCTGATTGGCGAGCAGACGGAAAAGGTCTATGTCGAGGCGGAAAACGCGAAGCTGGCGGAGCTGGGCATCTCGCCGCAGGCCCTCGCCGCCGCCGTGCAGGGGCAGAACGACAAAGCGCCGAGCGGCAGGATAGAGACGGAATCGGACAATATTTATCTGCGCGTGACGGGGCAGTTCGACGACGTGGAGGCGATCCGGGAGACGCCAATCGCGGCGGGCGGGCGCGTGCTGCGCCTCGGCGACGTCGCGACGGTGGAACGGCGCTTCGTCGACCCGCCGGAGACGCAGATGTACTTCAACGGCGAGCCGGCCATCGGCGTCGCCATCTCGATGCAGGAGGGGGGCAATATCCTGGAGCTCGGCGAAAATCTGACGAAGCTCATGGAGGCGGAGCAGCGGGAGCTGCCCGTGGGGCTGGAGATTCATCGCGTGTCCGACCAACCGGCCGTCGTCGAGCAGTCCATCGACGAATTTGTCGGCTCGCTGCGCGAGGCGGTCATTATTGTGCTGATCGCCAGCTTTATGAGCCTCGGGCTGCGCACGGGCATGGTGGTCGCTCTGTGCATCCCGCTGGTGCTGGCGGGAACGTTTTGCTTCATGTATATGCTGGGCATCGACCTGCACAAGGTTTCCCTCGGCGCGCTGATTATCTCGCTGGGGCTTCTGGTGGACGACGCCATTATCGCCATCGAAATGATGAGCGTGAAGCTGGAGCAGGGCTGGGAGCGTGTGCGGGCGGCGTGCTACGCCTGCGAATCGGCGGCGAAGCCGATGCTGACCGGCACATTGATTACCTGCGCGGGCTTCATTCCCGTGGCCTTTTCCAAGGGCATGGCGGCGGAGTTCTGCGAGGCGCTGTTCCCGGTCATTGCCATTGCGCTCCTGCTGTCGTGGGTCGTCGCCGTGACGGTGACGCCGCTCTTGGGCTATCATCTGATCCGCGTCAAGGAGGGCGGGGAAAAAGCGCCGGAGGAAATGTACCAAGGGAAATTCTATCAAATCTTCCGCAAGATATTGACTTGGTTTTTGCGCCATCGGGCCGTCGTGCTCGCGGCGACGGCGGCGATCTTCGCCGGGGCGGTTTGGCTCTTCGGCTTCGTGCGGCAGGAATTTTTCCCGCCGTCGCTCCGGCCGGAAATCATCGTCGAAATGCGGCTGCCCGAAGGCTCGTCCAAGAAAGCGACGGGCGCCGAGGCCGCGCGCTTTGCCGCGCTTTTGGACGGCGAGCGGGACAAGATGGACAGCTATGCCTATTACGTCGGCGAGGGCGCGCCGCGTTTCGTGCTGACGACGGACCCGGTGCTCCCGATGGACAACTACGCGCAGTTCGTCATTGTCGCGAAGGACGTGAAGAACCGCAAGGCCATCGAGAAGACGATTCGCGCCGCGCTGGACGACGCGTTCCCGAACGTGCGCGGCAACATCAAGTTTATCCAGACCGGCCCGCCGTCCGATTATCCGGTTATGATGCGCGTCTCCGGCTATGAAAAAGAAAAAGTCCGCGAAATCGCGAACGATCTTGTGGCGCTCATGCGGGAGGACGCGAACTATACCGACATCAACTTCGACTGGAACGAGAAGTCCAAGGCGGTGCGCCTGACGCTGAACCAGGACAAGCTGAAAAGCCTCGGCGCGTCCAGCCAGGCGGTGGCGCAGACGCTTTACACGGAGCTGACGGGCGCGCG
>CAMVJN010000058.1 GCA_947167825.1 uncultured Selenomonadales bacterium
TTCGAGACGCGAATCACGGCAGGATATCTCCGACGACGAGATTTTGATAGGTGTACTCCTGCTTGATCAAATCCTTCTCTTTCAGCCAGCGCATGACTTCCGTCACGTCGCTCTCCTTCGGGAGCGCAGCGACGTGGAAATCCGGCAGCTTCAGCGCGT
The DNA here is from genome assembly GCA_947167825.1 of uncultured Selenomonadales bacterium. Lineage (GTDB taxonomy): Bacteria > Bacillota > Negativicutes > Selenomonadales > Selenomonadaceae > RUG12372. The sequence continues at coordinate 160 of CAMVJN010000058.1, forward strand.
CTTTTGCCGCAGCGGGAAAGCCGCTTTTTTCCACGACCATCCCGATATATTCCTCCCGCGGCGTCTTCTTCAGATACTCAATCGCCTTGTTGTAGGCACGGTACATCGCTTTCAGCGATTCCTTCTTGTCCGCCGCCGCTTTCGCGGAAAACAGCATAACGCCGGGATTGATGCCCAGTTCTCCCGAACCGGTCAGGAACTTGCAGCCGTTTGCCACGGCAACGCTCGCCATCGGCTCCGGCAGTGTCGCAGCGGACAACTTCCCGTTTTGCAGCATTTCCAACCGCGCAGGAATCTGCGGAATGGAAACCTTTTGCAGTGAGTCAGAGGCCATGCCGTTCTCCCGAAGGATACGGTCAGTCACATACTCGATAATCGTGTTGCGGGAGACCGCAATCTCCGCGCCGGCTAATGCTCGGACATCCGCCGCGTCATTTCCCCTGCCCGCAATCATCTGATAGGCGCCGTCCGTCGCGGAAGTCACACGCACGTCAAAGCCGCCGGCTCTGGCGAATGCCGCCGCCAGCAGATCGGAAATCGCACCGTCGATCTGACCGCTTTGCAGCGCCGCATCCCGATCCATCGCGCTCTTGAACGGATGAAGCGTCACTTCGACGCCTTCTTCTGCAAAAAATCCCTTTTCTTTCGCGACGATAAACGGAACGGAATCCGTATCGGGCATCAAACCGACGGAAAGCGCCGGCTTTGCTCCATTGGACGCGGGCTCTTCCTGCTTCGCCGTGTCCTTGCCGCAGCCGGCAGCGAGGATGAGCAACGCAATACAAACGAACAACAGCTTCCAGCATTTTTTGAGCATTTCCTGTACCTCCAAAAAAGGCGCGGCAAGCAGCCACGCCATTTAGGAAACACTGAATAAGTCCCTCCGCGAAACAGTCCACTGGACTATTTCGCTACCGGGTCTTTTTCCGCCTGTCGTCGTCAAATCCCTCTCGACGTAGCGATGCTACGCCTTCGAGGGCTTTTCCTAGACAGTCGAAAAAATCCCTCGACAGATGCACGAATTGACTTAATCAGTGTTTCCTTTATGTTACCCCTTCGACGACAGCGAGCCTATCATATCCATCGCGCTCTCGAAAAAGCGCAGGATTTTTTGCACCGTTTCCTCGTGCTCCTCATAAGTCTTCATTGCCTTGTCTTTCATATCCTCGGCCTTCTGGCGCATCTCCTCCAGCTCGGCGAGTTTCGTGTTCAGCATTTTGAGCGTTTCCGCCGCCTCGTCGATGGAACGGTTGATTTCCTCCACGTCCCGCTTGGAACGGGTCTGGATATCCTCGTTTTCCTCCTGTTGCTTCTTGCGCTCTTTATCCTTGCCCGTGACTTCTTCCCAGACTTTGCGAACGGAAGACTTGTTGCGCTCCGCCTCGTCGATCTGCTCGTTGCGGCCCGCCGCGCGGTCCGCCTGCGCCTCCAGCTCCCGCTGGCGCGCCTCCAGCGCCCTCTTTTCCCGCTCCAGCGCCTCGCGCTGCTCGCGGATAGCCGTCTCCTGCTTCCGAAGGCTTTCCTCCTGCCGGGCGAATATCAGTTCCTGCTGGATGCGGTCGTTTTTCGCCTCCTGGGATTTGTCGTGCAAATAGCCGGCCGCAAGAAACCCGCCGCCCAACGCGACAAAAAATACAAGCACAAGCACTGCCCAACGCCAACGGCGCCCGTCGGAAGACGCTTCCTCTTCTTCCTCCTCCGGCTCATCCGGCATGGAAACCTTCCCCTCTTTTGCCGACACAGGCAGCTTCTCGTCATCCCAGCGCCCGTCATGCTTTGCCGTCATCGTTTTTCGCCCCTTCCGTCATATACGCGTGTTCCTTTTTCATCGTCTCGCAAAGACGCCGGAGAGTCCACAAGGTATTGAACGGCGTCGCCACCGCCTTGTATCGGATTGGCGGGATTCCAGCCGTCTTCATCGCTTCCAGCACCTTGTCCAGCCGCTTTCCCTTGATATTTCCAAGCACCATGACCGGCTCCGGGAAAACGAATCCCGCTTCGTCGTCCCGCGTCGCGGGCGCAAAGCCCTTCATCCCCAGCAGAAAGCCGATTTTTTCCCGCCAGCTTCCCTCCGGCAGCGCACGGCACTCGACGCCGAGCTTTCGCATAACAGCGCGCACCGCGTCCAGCGTTTCTTCGTCAAAATGATAGCACAGCACTTTTTCCGCCGCTTTTTTCATGGCTTGCCTTTCTGCCGCCGCTGACGCAGCGACTCATACATCAGGACCGCGCCCGCCACCGATACGTTCAGCGAATTGATTTTTCCGAGCATCGGAATTTTCACGAGGATGTCGCAGCTTTCCCGGACAAGACGGGAAATGCCGCGCCCCTCGCTGCCGACGACAAGCACCGTCGCCCCGGTCAAATCGGCGTCAAAATAATCCACGGTCCCGTCCATATCCGCCCCGACAACCCAAAAGCCTTCCCGTTTCAGGTCCTTGATGGTCTGCGCGATATTCCCTATCCGCGCCACCGGCACATATTCCACAGCGCCGGCGGAAGTCTTCGCCACCGTAGCGGACAACGGGCAGCTTCGCCGCTTCGGGATCAGCACCCCGTCCACGCCTACGGCATCCGCCGTGCGGAGAATCGCGCCGAGATTATGCGGGTCTTCCAATTCATCCAGTAAAAGCAAGAACGGCGCGTCACTTTTTTTCCGCGCCGCCTCCAAAAGCTCGTCCAACGGCATGTAATCCACCGGCGACGTATAGGCCAGCACGCCCTGATGCCGGACTCCCTTCGCGACAGCCTCGATTTTGCTCCGCGCCACCGTCTCGACAATGGCGCCGCTCTCCCGCGCCAGCCGTACAATCTCGCGAATCGAGCCTTGCCCGTCCCCCTCTGCGACGAGAAGGCGATTGACGGCGCGCCCGCTTTTCAGGGCCTCCGTCACTGCGTTGCGACCGACGACCACATCCTCCGGCAAAGAAGCAGGCTCCTCCGGAACAGGGCGCGCCTGCTTCCGCTGCATCCGCAGCGTTTTGGCTTCGCTCCTGCCTGCTTCGCTTCCGACAGGTCTTTTCTTTTTTTCCATTTATACTATTCCTCGCGGAGCTTTATCATCTCGTTGAACTTGCCGCAGGTCATCTTGCCCTCGGGACAGCTGCCCGTCGCCACGCAGGTCGCCCCCGCGTTCTTGAACAGCAGCGGCGCGACCTTCTTGACCTCCGCCAGCATCTTATAGGCCAGTGCGCGGATCTCCCACTGCGCCCGGTTGCAGCAGCGCAGGTTGAAGAAATGCAGCAGAGAGCGCGCGTTCATCGTCACGACGATTTTCGTCTCCGCCGCGTTCGCCAGCACATAACGCGCGTCCTCTTTCGGCACGCCCATTTCCGTGAACGCATCGTAAGCCGCCCGGATTTCTTTCATCAGCGCGTCGAATTTTTCCTTCGCCTCCGGCTTTTCGGCAATCGACGGCGGCGTGACATAGGCGAAATCATGGGCCGCGACGTACCGCTGGGACTGCTGGGAATAAGACGCGATGCGATGGCGCACGAGCTGATGCGTCAGTGTCCGCGACACGCCCTCGATCCCAAAAGTGAAGGACACATGCTCCAGCGTAGAGGCGTGCCCCATCTCGACCAGCATCTTGACCATCTTTTCCACGGTCTCCGGCGTCATCTTCTCCGAGAGCTCCGCCGCCCCGGACGGCGAATAGCAAAGCCGCGCCGACATGGCGACGACGCGCTCCGGCTCCGGCGTATGTTCCAAAAGCGTTACCTGAATCATAATGCCCTCCGTTTTTATGGCTTTTTGACCGCCAATTTCTTCGCGACTGCCCGAAACGCCGCCTCGGAGATTTCCCGCAGGCGTTCCGTTTCATTTTTCAAATACAAGGTTCCCAAAAGCGCCTCAAATCCCGTACTGATATGATATTCCTGCACCGTCGAAGCGCGGGGTGTACGGCTCTGCGCGTTCCGCCCCCGCCGGAAGATTTCCTTTTCCTCCTCGGTCAGCATCGGCTCGATTTCCGCATAGGCACGCGCCTGCCCGACAGCCGAAACGATTTTCGCGCTGAAATCATTCAGGATATTGACCTGCGTCTGCGTATAAGACAGGAGACGCTTCCGCACGAAAAGATGAAAAACCGCGTCCCCGACGAAAGCCAGCACCAGCGGGGGCATCTCCCCCACGTCGACGTCTTCATATTTCCGCTTCAGCTCGCCCGCTTCGTTCAGCTCGAAAACCGACGCCGCAATTCTCTGACGGTCTTTGAATCTCATGCGCGCTTCCACCGCGTGCCCGTCGCGGAATCTTCCAGGACAATGCCGCGCGCTTTCAGGCTGTCACGGATTTCATCCGCCCGCGCCCAGTTCTTCGCCTTGCGCGCCGCCAACCGTTCCTCCACGAGCGCGTCAATCTCCGCGTCCTCGCCGCTCTTTGCCGCCGCTTTCTCCAGAATTCCGGCAATCTCAGCCATGTCTTCAAAAGCCGCCCGGACGCGCCCAAAATTTTTCGCGTCAAAAGCCTTTCCGTGATTCACGACGTCGTTGTAATAGACATTGACGTCCTTTGCCACGGCAAACAAATGGCTGATGGCCAGCGCGGTATTGAAATCATCCGCCATGGCATCGTAAAAGGCCTCTCGCGACTTTTCCGCGGACGCCGCAAGTTCCTCCGCAGTGTCCGAGTCCCCGTTCCGCGCGGAAAGCGACTCCAAATTCTCCTTCGCATTCGCAAGCCGCGAGAGACCGGCCTGCGCATCCTTCAGGCGTTCGTCGCTGAAATCCAAAGGACTGCGGTAATGCGTCTGCAAAATGAAGAACCGCACGACCTCCCCGGGATACTTTTCGAGAATATCCGCCACCGTAAAGAAATTATTCAGCGACTTGCTCATCTTCTCGTTGTGGATGGTGATAAAGCCGTTGTGCACCCAATACCGGGCAAAGCAGTCCTCACCGCCGCAATACGCCTGCGACTGGGCAATCTCGTTCTCATGGTGCGGGAAAATCAGGTCGCTGCCGCCGCCGTGGAAGTCAAAGGTCTTGCCGAGGTACTTCAGCGACATCGTCGAGCACTCGATGTGCCAGCCGGGACGGCCTTTGCCCCACGGGCTTTCCCAGAACGGCTCGCCCGGCTTCGCGGCCTTCCATAACGCGAAATCCATCGGATTCCTTTTCCGTGCGTCCACCTCGACCCGCGCGCCCGCCATCATATCGTCGAGATTGCGCCCGCTGAGCTTGCCGTAACCCTTGAAAGCCTCGACGCTGTAATAGACGTCCCCTTCCAGTTCGTAAGCAAAGCCCTTGTCCACAAGCCCCTGCACCATTTCAATAATCTCGGGAATCGTCTCCGAAACCCGCGGGTAAACGTCCGCATGCCGGACGTTCAGCTCGTCCATCACCTGAAAATACGCGTCGATATATTGATCCGCAATGTCCTTCCAAGTGACGCCGCGCTCGTTTGCCGTGCGGATAATCTTGTCGTCCACATCCGTGAAATTCTGGATATAGCGCACCTCGTAGCCGCACTTCGCAAAAAACCGCCGAATCACGTCCCATGTGACAAACGGACGCGCGTTGCCGATATGCGGATCATTGTACGGCGTGACGCCGCAGACATAAATTCCGACCTTGCCCGGCTCAATCGGGGAAAAAACCTCCTTTTGCCGCGACAGCGTGTTGTAAACCTTGATTTCCCGTGCCATTGTTGCTTCTTACACCTCATTTTTCAAAACGTCGATAATCCCGTAGCCCAACGCGGGGCTTCCGTCCGGCATCCGCAGCGCCTCAAGTTCCTCCAGCGTATAGCCGCTTTCCTTGAACACGGCGACGAGATTGTCCCGCGCAGACTCTGCCGCTTCCTTCGCGGCACGGTACTTGCGCCCGACCGCCCCCATCAGGCGGATCGAATTCAAATCCGTCTCCGCGATCAGGTATGCCGTCCCCGCCTCGTTGATACGATTCAATCGTTCCATGCAAATCTCCTTCATATATAAAATTGCACCGTTTATTTTACCAAAACGCGGCTACCGCTTCAATACGCCGCGCAAAATCTCCTGCGCGATGGCGTGGCAGTCGTCCACATACTTCTCGCCGATCTTCTGGATCATCATATAGCCCGTGGCGGCGGCCGCCGCTTGACCGACGAAGGGGATATACTTCGCTATTTCCTTGCCCGCGAACTCTCCCGCAAGTTTTTTGACCATCATCACGACGCCCTCCTGCGTCGCGTAGGAAAAGACGCGCTGGCCGATAGGTGCCAGCACCTTGTACTTCTCCAATGTCTGCGCCATATCGTCGGTAATGCCGAAAATGCGCCGAATCTCCGAAAGCAGCTTATAAAACATGCCCACATCCAGTGTGACATCCAGCCCCGGCACCGGGTTCACCGCGTTCGCCGCGCCGAGCCACGCGTAAGTGTTGACCGCCTTCATCGAATGCTGTTTCTTGTACGCGAGATCTTCCATCGAGGTCGCCTGGAATTCCGCGCGCAGCTTCGACGCCTTCACGCCAAGCACATCCGCCGCGAAAATCGCCTGCTTCAGTTCCTCGATGCCCTCGCCCGTCCTGCAGCTCACAAACTGCACCGGAGCCTCCGGCTCGCCGAGCTTGTCCCGCACATCCCGCGCGATTTCCTCCATCAGCTCGGTCTTCGGCTTCTCCTCATCCCAAATCTGATCCTTCTTGTTCCGCACGATAAAAAACGGATGCTCCCGCTCGTCGCGCCACTGTTTCAGATATGAAAACAGGATGGCGTCAGAATCGTGAAGCTTGCCTTCGAACACGAAAAGATAGAGATCGTACTGCTCCGGATGGAATTCCTCCACCCATCGCTCAACAGGAAAACGCGCCGTGCCGTACCCCGGCAGGTCATGGATACGGAGCGTGCCGAAAGCCGCCTCCTGCATATCCACCGTCGTATCTGTATGGACGCCCGTCTCAAAAAGCTTTCGCCCGATCAGTTTATTGATAAGGCTGGATTTGCCCGCCCCCGGCTGCCCGACCAGCGCAATATGGACTTCCTCCTCCAGCTCCCGTTTCTTTTCCTCCCACTTCGCCTGCATTTCCTCTTCGAGATTCAGTTTGCCGTTTTCCATTTCATAACCCCCTTGTTTTATGCGGGTTTTCTTTTCATCATATCATAAAAGCGCGCAAAAAACACTCGCTTTTTATTTTTGGCACGTTTTTACGACAAGATTATCCTTTTCGGCTTGGCTCACCGAAATAATCAAAAAAACATGAACACCTTGTGCTCGACATGATAAAATATAGAGCAAAGGAAACGCCGAACAAGTCCCGCCGCGCCTCGCTGTCCCGGAAATTGCCGTGATCGAGGAACGACGCGGAAACATTGATGAGGAGGAGATATTCTTATGAACGTCAAGGGAATTGACCATTTCGTGCTGACCACGTCCAATCTTGAAAAATGCCTTTCTTTTTACGGGGAAATATTGGGATTCCGCACGGAACAGCAAGACGGAAGATACGCTTTGTATTTCGGGGAGCAAAAGATCAACATTCACACAAAACCTGCCGAGTTTCTGCCGGCGGCCTCGTTTCCGCTGGCGGGAAGCTTGGATCTTTGCTTTGTTGCGGAAGGGGATGCAGAAACGGCATACCGGGAGCTTCGCGAAAAAAACGCGCCGCTTGTGTCGGATGTGGTAATACGGCACGGCGCACTCGGCACAATGAAGAGCCTGTACCTTCGGGATCCTGACGGCAACCTCATCGAATTGGGTTTTTATGAATCGGAACGATAACAAATGCCATGCCTTGCAATCATGCCTCAAAAACCTTCCTTTCTCCCAATTCATACTGCAATCCCCCTCGAAAACCGGCAACAGAAAGACGGACAACACTTTCCCAAAAATGGTATAATGGCGGACGGCAACAAACTGAACGGAGGGAAGCCACATGAAGCAATACATCGTCGACGCGTTCACAAGCAAACCCTTTGCGGGCAATCCGGCGGCGGTCTGCGTGACGGAAGCGCCGCTTCCCGAGGAATTCATGCAAAAGCTGGCGGCGGAAAACAATCTCTCGGAGACGGCGTTCCTCGTCAAGGAAGGGGACGGATGGCGGCTGCGCTGGTTCACGCCGGGGACGGAGGTCGACCTTTGCGGCCACGCGACTTTGGCCTCGTCTTTCGTAATGCTGAATTACTGCGAGAAGGAAAAGGACAGCGTGCGCTTTTTCACGCAGAGCGGCACACTGGCAGTCACGCGGAAGGGCGGACTGTACGAGATGGATTTTCCCGTCTATCCGCAACGAGAGATTCCGGTCACGGACGATATGGAAGCCGCTTTCGGCGTCCGCCCCGTCAAGGCGCTCCTCGGTCCGGATCTCGTCTGCGTCTTTGCCGACGAGAAAGAAATCCGGAGCATGACGCCAAACCAAGCGCTGCTATGGAAACTGGACGGCAGGGGACAAAACGTCACCGCCCGGGGCACGGAAAGCGATTGCGTATCCCGCAGCTTCTTCCCGAAGCTCGCCATCGCCGAAGACCCCGTCTGCGGCTCGGCCCATTGCCAAATCGCCCCCTACTGGGCCGAAGTCACAGGCAGAAAGGAAATTCACGCGTATCAGGCGTCGGCCCGGGGCGGGCATCTATGCTGCCGTTTGAAAGGCAACGGGCGAATCGCCATCAGCGGTGAAGCGGCGCTGGTCGCCGTTTCCGAGATTGCCGCCAAACCATAATGCACGACGAAAAAAGGGGCTGCCGCAAGAAGAAATCTTCTTTCCTGCGACAGCCCTTTTTTGTATGGGAAGTTTTTTTGAACGCGTTCCGATTATATTGTGAACTTGCCCGTTGCCGTTTGCAGCTCCGTCGCGAGATCGGCCAGTGAATGGGACGCCGACGCGATTTCTTCGCACCCTTGTACAGGCCGTCCGGCTTGGATTCCCAAGCGCCCGGATAGCGGGCTTCCAGCACGGCGTGGATTTCCTCCAGGTCGTGCACCGCTTTTTGCTCCAGCGCAACCCCAAATCCGTGATCCGCCGTGAAATATCCAAGTACGCCGACGATGACGCAGGCGACCGCCAATAGGATATTGAATGCCAGTATAGCTTTTCCCTGTAGTTTCATTTCCCTGATTCTCCTTTACTGCGATTCAGCGCAACAGCCTTGCTCATACGTTGTTTCTTCCCTTTTCGTTCAGCCTAGGCATGTTCCTTTCATAAAATGCCCCCGCCAAGTTTCGTATTTGTTTTCGCATCGTTTCATACCAAGCTGATTGTATTTTATTTCTTCTGTCGGAACGTGAACAATAACCTATCGGACACTATCTATCCAAACCGGCGCATTTTTGCTTCCTATTGCCGAAATTATGCAGACAAATGGATTCGCTTTATGCTATCATGAAACTGCCCACCTTCACTGCGTGCCGTGAAAGTGGGCAGCCATCCCGCGGAGGATATGACGGACAAGGGGACGGACACGATGGAGTCATTCGACTGGAAACAAAAATTTGACGTTTCGTATGCATGCATAGACAGTACCGACGGATTCGACCGTTATCATATCGAAAATGAAACCGGCGACGG
>CAMVJN010000059.1 GCA_947167825.1 uncultured Selenomonadales bacterium
TAATGATGGCAGAGATACAAATCGGGATTTAGCTTCATCAAAAAAGACAAGGAGGAAAGCGGATTATGTTACCTGTGTTTGCAGAAATCATTAAAAAAGTACCGGAAAGAAATTATGGAATTGACGGGCTGGAGGTTCATGTGGATCATACTTCTACAGGGACCGTGTATTTTGTAAGTGCGGAGAAAGAAGTTGTTTTCCCTGAACACGCCCATGCAGCGCAATGGACTATTGTGGTTAGCGGTGAATGCAGATTTACGGCAGAAGGCAAAACCTGCATTTATAAAAAAGGTGATACGTATTTTATTCCTGCAGGTCTGCGTCATCAAATTACGCTTTGTGCCGGTTATTCTGAAGTGGACTATGTAGACGACCCGAACGATTAAACAAATTGTGGTTTTTCTTACAGCCGTAGATTTTTCTGCGGCTGTTTTGTTATAATGATAGCAGCGATACAAAAGATTCATCCCATAATGATTTTTCCATCACATCGTTCAATAGTAGTTATTTTCGAGTAAACCAAAAGAACAAAATTCGAAAATCAGATATTTCTGATGCTGTCAATTTTTGGGATGACAAGGATGCCATTAACATCTATGACCAATGGAAATATATCGTCCCGCTTTTTGAATCCTGCCGCGAGGAAGCGGATAAATTTATTATACGAGCTGGATAAACTCAGCAGTTTTTTCCCGACCCGAAGGACGAGGTGCGCAAGGCATGGAACCAAACCGATACTGGCTTTTGTATTTCGGCCTGCTGTTTGTTTTCTTGGGCAGCAAGGTAGGGCAAGCATTCCGCTTGTGGGCTTTCAACATTTTACGCGCCTGTTTTTACGCAGCGCTAGCGCTGGCTGCTGCAGCACTCGCCAAACTCTTGTGGAAACTGAGCTCCTTGCTCTTGAAGTTCGCAAACGCGCACATGAAGGAACAGGAGAAGCATGCATCTGCCAAGTCCGGAGCCGAAACTTTGAATCCCCCAAGAGAAAGTGGCTGAAACGACACAAGGAATCCCCCATGATGGCAATTGATGCCTCATGAGGGATTCCTTTAGTCTTCTTACTCCCAACTACCGAGCCAAGAAAGCATCCAATGATACGCGCGGTTCGTCATATCCTCACTGTTCTCAAAGCGAACCTGCTCGTAGTGTACCCCATCGTGAGAATAATAAGCGTCAGCCATTTCCTTATCCTCCAAGAAATGCAGCCGCACCATTTTTGTAGAATTGCCGTTGAAGATGCATAGCGACGTACGCCGCATATTTTCATCCTCGTAGTCCACCGCAATGGAATCCGGATCAATAAGTATATCCTTGGCGACGACAAACATGCCCGTGGTGGGTGATCTGTCATCTGCAGGATACCGGATTGCACAGGCGCAGACGAGACTCGTCACAATCAGGACAACTGTCAGAAATGAAATCCGAGCGAAAATCTTATACCACCGACTCATTCCATTTCCCTTCGCATCTCATGGCAAAACTCATCCTCCGCAAGAAGTATCTCCAGCCCGGGATGTTGACCATTCCTTATTTCCTCCGTAAGCTCCGGATCGTTTTCCGGGTGCACCACCCAATTCCTGATCCGCTTGGCAAAGAACTTCTTTTCCTCCGGCATAGAAGGGCGAATGTACCCATTCTTCTTGTCCATGCCCGTCATCCCCGCCTCGAAAGCTCTCTGGCGATTTTCTTCAGCATAAGGTCGATGTTGTTGCTGCAATAGACCACAGGGAGCTTCATCTTCCTTATCTTGTCGATGACGCGGTAGAATTGCGCATGCGGCAGGTAATCAATCTTGAACACGACAGCATCGGCGCTGTTGATGATGCGGGTATCAAAGGCATTGTCCTTGACGTCAATGCACACATATCTTTCCGCCCGTTCCTTGACGGCTGACTGCCATCCGGCGGTTCCGCCGATTACCACCACTTTGGCCTTCAAGGCATCCTCGACGGATATCGGCTCCTCGGCTTTGGACTTGTCATCTTGCCCCTCGTCCTGGATGAACTGCCGCAGTAGCTGGTTCTGCTCCTGAAGCTGGGCAAGTTCAATTTCCTTCTCACGGAGGGCTTTCCGCAGCCTGTCCACTTCAAGCTGCTGAGCGTTCAGCTTTTCCTGCTTCCCCGCGATCAGCGTCTCTTGGGACTCCACCTTTTGGTGGAGCTTTTTTGCGTCCTCAACGAGCTTCTTGTCACGCTCCGAGGTTTCGATGACGCCCGCATACTGCTCTATCGTATCAACAGCCTCGTGGTAAACCCGCGCGAAGCTTCTCATAATCATCGCTCCGAGGATTGCGATCATCATCTGGTCGCCCGGCATCTCCTCTTTTATCATGTGCAGCAGAATAATGTTGAAGATGTCCTCCATGTCAGAGCGGGACATTTCTTCCTGCTCATACATGGAAATAGGCAGGTTATCCAAGGCAGCTATATCCCACCACGTCTGGAACAAGCCCAAGAGCTCCGGGTTGCTTATGTTGATGTTATAGAAGAACTCTGACAGAGATTTTGAGAATGCGGTAACCTTTGGCATGATGTCCGCAAACTCTTTGCGGTGATCCTCTAAATTTGACTTGACAAATATGTCCTGAAAATACTCCTTTACAGTCATCATGGCAGCAAGTTCGTGACCAAGCGCGTCCTCGTACATAAGCTGCTCGTTTTCGTCCTTTATTGTTATGGGCTTTCCATAATGACGGCAAAAATAGAGATAGAGGCACATGATCTCGGTCATTAGGTAATCTGACGAATTGCCGCCCTCAAATTTCTTTCGAACGGAAACGAGGAACATTTCCATAGGAACCGTTATGGCAGATTCATATTCTGCAAAAAACTGAGCCTCTTTCTTGTACGCCTTCTCGACCTGCGCGTGCAAATCCTCGCGCAGCTTCTCATCCTCCTTGGCTGCAGTTATGATAGCGAGCGCCTTGATGGCATTGAGCTTGATGGTTATACGGTTGTCCGTGATGATGCGGCTTTTGAATCGGGAGTTCTTTTTGGCTATGCTGGCGTAATAGTCCTTATCCGCATCGTATATCTTGTTGATGAATTTCATCATCTTCATGTTCCGCGCAAACGTGACGGCAAGCATGGCGTCAATGTTTGCCGTCATCGGATCGATTGAAGTCATCGTAAAATCCACAACATCACCTCCATCAGGATTGCTTGCCATCAAGTTTACCATATTTCAGGGGATATGATAACCCTATCCGTCTAACGATAAGAACATTTAGCACTGGCGACAAGCAATCGATACATTGTATCATCAGAGGGGCAGATTTTTTCTCCATGAGCCATTTCCTTGAAATGCCGCATAAAGACGAATAGCAGAAAAGCCCGCCATTTCGCGGGCTTTTCGACGTTTTTATGGGCATGAAAACCGTATCAATCTCAACAGGCTTTTTTCACGATATTCCTTTCCGCCGTATTCAGTTCGCTGAGAGCAGCGTACAAACTGGTGGTCTTTCCGGAATTCACCGGCCCGGTTGTCAAAACAAGCCCCGACGGGCGATGGCACCACTCTTCAAACAATCGACGGTTTCCCGGCGAAAAGCCCAGCTCATCCAAATGCAGGAGCCGCCGCGCGCCGCTTAAAAGCCTGAGCACCGCCGTCTCTCCCAACAGCACCGGCATCGTCGAGACACGGATGTCGACCGCCGAATCCCCTTCCCCGAAAGCAATCCTTCCGTCCTGGGGCAGTCTTCGCTCCGTCGTGTCCAGCTTCGCCATGATCTTGATCCGCGAAAGCAGGACGTCCTTCAGCCGGAGCGGCAATCCGCCGTACATATCGCGGAGCACGCCGTCGATCCGATAACGGACGCGCAGGCGTTCCTTCATCGGCTCGATATGGACGTCGCTGGCATTCTGCAAAATTGCCTGATGAATGATCTTGTCCGCCAGCGCCACCACCGGCGCCGCCTTTACCGACGGAAGCGCCGTCTCCGCGCCGCGCCCGTTCTGCGACAATCCGCGCACAGCCTGTTCCGCCAAAGCCGCGATCGTGTTTTCTTCCGCCCGTCCCATCAACGCGCCAGCGCCTCCAGAAGCGCCTGTTCCATCGCACCTTCGTCCGGCCGGACGCCCGTCCAAAGCGAAAGCGCTTCCGCGCCCTGCCCTACCAGCATCGCCACGCCGTTCGTCACGCGATGGCCGTGCGCTTTCGCTTCGCGCAAAAACCGCGTGCAGCCCGGCGTATAGATAATATCGTAAACGAAAGCTTCATCGCGAACGCGATCCCAGTCCACCGGCGGCATTTCCTCCGTCTTCGGGGTCATACCGAGGGGCGTCGTATTCACGAGGATATCCGCGGCCGCCAGCGCTCCCGCAAAAGCGTCGCCGTCCCACGGCAGGATTTCCGCGTCCCCCGCAAAATCCGAAAGCGCTTCTTTCGCCTTCGGCGCGTTTCGCACACCGACGACGACATCGGACGCGCCTTCCCGAAGCAGCCCCCAAACCACCGCCCGCGCAGCGCCTCCCGCACCGAGGACAACCGCACGGTTCCCCCGCACGGCCACTCCGTGCCGCAAGAGACCGCGCAAAAATCCGGTCACGTCGGTATTGTGCCCCGACAGCCGCCCGTTGTCATTGACCACGGTATTGACCGCGCCGATCCGCCGCGCGTCCTCGTCCACCTCGTCGAGCAATTCCATAACGGCTGACTTGTGCGGGATTGTCACGTTGAAGCCCCGAAAACCGAGACTGCGAAGCCCCTCCGCCGCCGCTGGGAGCGCCTCCGGGCGCACGGGCATCGCGATATAGGCGTAGTCCAGCCCCGCCGCACGGATAGCCGCCGCCTGCATCGCGGGCGAAAGCGAATGGGCAATCGGCCAGCCGATGACGCCCAGATTTTTCGTCGTTCCCGAAACCATGTTACCGTCCTTTCATTATCCCAATTCTCGCGCCGTCATTCCGCGCTCATCCCCACGTCGTTCCGCATCTGGATGGCCTCGCCGACGTGCTTTGCCCCTATATCTTTCGCGCCCTCCAAATCGGCAATCGTCCGTGCCACCTTGATAATCCTGTCATAGGAACGCGCCGACAAGCCCATTTTCCTGAACGCCATTTCCAAAAGGCTCTGCGCATCGTTTCCCAGAGGGCATTGCTCTTTCAGCATGGCATGGTTCATCTGTGAATTGGTGAAAATGCCGGTTCCCCTGAAACGCGCAAGCTGGACATTTCTCGCCGCGACTACCCGCTTCCGAATGGATTCGGAGCTTTCCGCCTTGCTTTGGGAACTCAGATCCTTGTACTCCACTTGCGGGACGCGAATATGTATATCAATGCGATCCAGGAGCGGCCCGGAGATTTTGCTTTGATACCGTTTTATCTCCTGCGGCGTGCATGTGCACTTGTGAATGCCGTCCGAAATCCCGAGATTTCCGCACGGGCAGCTGTTCGCGGCTGTCAGGAGGATGAAGTTCGCGGGAAACGTCAATGTGGCGTTCACCCTGGAAATGGTCACCTTCCTGTCCTCCAGCGGCTGGCGCAATACCTCCAGCGTCGCCTTGTTGAACTCCGGCACTTCGTCCAGGAACAATACCCCGTGCTGCGCCAGCGTAACCTCCCCCGGGCGCGGATATGTGCCGCCGCCGATGAGCGCCGTCGTCGACGCCGTATGATGCGGGCTGCGGAACGGACGTTTTCGTATCAGGCCGCCGCCCGGAGGAAGAAGCCCCGCGATGCTGTATATCTTCGTGACCTCCAGCGCCTCCTGCGTGGTGAGGTCCGGGAGGATCGAGTTCATCCTCCGCGCCAGCATGGTCTTGCCGGATCCGGGAGCGCCGCTCATCAATACGTTGTGCCCTCCGGCTGCGGCGATTTCCAATGCGCGCTTTGCCTGGAACTGCCCCTGCACATCGGCAAAGTCATCGGCGAAAGCATCTTCTTCCGGTTCCTCGATATTCGGCTTCGCCGGAGACAGTTCCGCTCTCCCCGAGAGATAATCCACTAACTCCCGAAGATTGTCCACGGCATAGACCGTCAGTCCGTCCACCAAGAGAGCCTCGTTGGCGTTGTGCCGGGAAGTGAAGATTTCCTTGAATCCCATCTCCCGCGCTTTCACCGCCATCGGCAAAATCCCGTTCACACCGCGAAGCTCCCCTTCCAAAGAAAGCTCCGCTGAAAAAAGCCGTCCCTCCAAAGACGCCTGTGGAAGAACGGCATAAGCCGCGAGAAGCCCCACGGCAATGGGAAGATCGAGACCCGGATTGTCTTTCCTGAGATTGGCGGGAGCCAGGTTGACCGTCACCTTCTCCGCCTTGAGCTTCACGCCGGAATTCTTGATGGCAGTCCTCACCCGCTCCTTCGCTTCTTTTACCGAAGCATCGGGAAGTCCAACGATGTCAAAAGCCGGCAGCCCGTTGGCACAGTCCACCTCCACATCAATCATTACGCCGTCCACGCCCAAAGTGGTCGCGCCATAAGATTTCGCGAACAATGCGCCGCCCCCTCCCTAAAACAAACTGCTGTTATTATACATGAAAAATCGGCTAACGTAAAGAAAAAGCCCGAAGGGAATCTCCCTTCGGATCCGATGAATTCTCGTTTAGCTGACGAAAGCCTCCTGCTACCGGTCGCGCATCCGATAATCATGGTCCTCGTCGATCATCTGCAGCATGACGTCCGCAAAGGCCGGATCGAACTGCGTGCCCTTCCCCTTTTCGATTTCCTGCTTGACGACAGCTTGCGGAAGCGCGTCCCTGTAACTGCGGCGGCTGGTCATGGCATCGTAGGCGTCCGCCACCGCGATGATTCTCGCTTCTTCCGGGATATCGTTTTTCGATATCCGGTCCGGATAGCCGGAGCCGTCAAAGCGTTCGTGGTGCCAGCGGGCGCCCATGGCCAGCCTTGCCATCTCCTTTGTTTTACAGAGGATGTGCCAGCCGATATCCGGGTGCCTCTTGATCAGGGAAAACTCCTCGTCCGTCAGTTTTCCCGGCTTGTTGATCACGGCGTCCGGTATGCCGATTTTTCCCACATCATGCAAAAGCCCCATCATATAGAGCTCATCCTGCTGCTTTTCGGAGTACCCGTACCGCCCGCCGATTTCCCTGGCGTAATTGGCTACCCTGTCGGAGTGGCCCTTTGTATAGGAGTCCTTTGCGTCAATGGCCTCGGCGATCGCCTCGACCGCGTGGATGCTCAACTGGGCAATCTGCTCCTGTTTCCGGTTCAGCTGGCGCATGATATAGAGCAGGACGGAAACGGCCAGCAGCACCACAACGATCGTCCCCATCAGCATATACCGCAGTTGGCTGAATTCGGACGTCGCGTCGAACACGGACAGGCAGAGCCAGTCGTTTGCCACCGATACCGTATAAACAATGTAATCCGCGCCGTCGAACCGCAGCGAGAAGACCTTTTTGCCGGATGTCCGCAGTTCGTTTACCAGCGCGTTGCCAAGCGTCCCACTTTCCGAGATATAGCTTTTCCCGATTTCCGCCCTGTCGGAATGCGCGATGACCCGGTATTTTCTGTCGAGAACGACGGTAATCCCCGGATGTTCCTGCGCGGATATTTTCTCCGTGATTGCCTGCAGGCGATCCATGGAATAATCGATTGCCGCGACGCTCTTGGCATCGCAAAGCGTCTTGGAAAACGTAATCATGGTTTTGTGCGTTTGCACGTCGACATAAGGATCGACCACAGCCACACGTCCCACGTTTGCCCGCGCGTCAATATACCACGGGCGCTCCGTGGGGACATAATCAGCGTCGGGCAGCCATTCGGTTCCGTCAAGATACTCGCCCCGGATGTAGCCGTACAATCCCGTGGTATCCAGAGTGGAGTTCAGGATGGCGTCGGATTGGTTGACAAGGAAGCCGCGTATTTCCGCCTGCGACTTCCCGGCCCTGATCATGCTGTCCAGCGTATAGCACACCAAATTCATCGTCACGACGCCCTGGGAGAGATATTGGTCGATCTGCTCCGCCGACGTCATCGCGTTCAGTTCGCCGGCTTTCGTGATTCTTTCGCGCGTCTCGGAAAGCAGCATGAAATAATAGGCAAGGATGATGCTTACGAAAAAAAGAATGACAAGTCCCGATATTGCGACGCCCCGTAAAGAGAATTGCCTGTTGCGATTCATGTTTCCCGCCTCAAAACTGAGCACTTACTTCACAATGGTAATGTCGCTGCCGAACCACTTCTTCGATATTTTACCGAGCGTCCCATCCGCTTTCATATCGCTGATGATCGCCTGCACTTTGTCCCGCAGCTTTTGGTCGCCTTTCCGGAAACCGATGGCGTATTTCTCCTCGCCAAGGCTGCTGGGAAGGACAAAGAGCTGCTTGTCGCTTGAAAAAATGTAGTAATACGCGACCACGGAATCCATGAGAGCGGCGTCCACACCTCCCTGTTCCAGTTGCCGCAGGAGCGTCAGATTGTCCTCGAACGACACGACGGACACTTTCGAAGCTAGATCGGAGGCTTCAAGCGCGTCCAGCGCCGTTGCGCCGGACTGGACGCCGACCGTCTTGCCCGCGAGGTTCTGCATTCCTTTCGCGTCGCTGTCGGCTGAAACCACAAAAATCAGCTCGTTTTTCATATACGGCTCGGAGAAGTTCATCGTCTTGGAACGTTCGGGTGTTACGGACAAGCCGTTCCAAATGCAGTCAATCGTCCCGTCGTTCAATTTTTCCTCTTTGGCGTCCCAGTCGATGCCCCGCTTGACCAGCGTCACGCCGAGCCTGTTGCAGACCTCCTGCGCCACATCGATATCAAAGCCCGTGATTTCTCCCGCTTCGTCGGCAAACCCCATCGGCGGGAATCCGACGTCAAGGCCGAGGACAAACTGCCTGGCGTCAAGTACCTTCTGCAAGGAATTATCGCTTTGGGGGGCGTCCGTTTTCCCGCCGCAGCCTGCCAGCAAGCAAAACGCAGCGGAAATACAGAGAAGCATCGCGAGCATTTTTTTCATGGCCGTTCATTCCTCGTCAAAAAATGAGGATAGTCCAAAGTGCCCTTTAAATGACACAGCCAAGGAATCCTTGGAATTGCAAGGACTATCACTTAATCTACCTTTTTTATATATTTTAACATTTTTCAAAGGTATATTAAAGAAATATTTTTTGCCCGTAAGGAAAAAGCGTACCTCGCGATGCATCCTGCAGTTTTCCGCCGTCGCGTTTTGCCGGTGAGTTTGGGGCTCCGTCTATTGCCGCTGCACAAACCATACGCCGCCCCGAGGAAACTTCCAATATTTTTTTCCTCTCGTAAAATTTTAGTCAAAAAGTCGAAAATTTTATTTGACTTTTTGACTTTTTATTATATAATGGAATCAGAAATTGAAAATACACGGCAAAGACAACATATGAAGCAACAATATGAGGAGGGAATCATCATGGGAGCGGAAAAATATACGCAGAAAACTCTGGAAGCCTTGCAGACGGCGCAGCAGACCGCAGCGCTGCATTACCATCAGGAAATCACGTCGGTCCATCTTTTGCTGGCGCTGGTCAAGGAACCGGAAGGGCTTCTGGCGACAATCTTCGAGGAGGCGAAGACCGACCTTGGTATGCTTCGGGCGCGGCTCGAACAGCTTCTCCGGAAAATCCCCAGCGTAAAAGGGCAGGATCGCCTGACGATGGGCGTCGACATGGCGCGGGTCATGGCGAAGGCCGAGG
>CAMVJN010000060.1 GCA_947167825.1 uncultured Selenomonadales bacterium
TCGTATGACGAATTGGCCGACGCGAAGGCGATGGCGCGGGCGGCGGGTATCCGACATGTCCTTGTCGACGCGCACGACCTCGACAATCCCGATATTGTGCGAAACGACAAGGAGCGTTGCTACTACTGCAAGCGCGGGCGGTTTCAAAAGATGGTCGTATGGGCGAAGGAAAACGGCTTTGCCTACGTCGCCGAAGGGAGCAATCTCGACGACCGGGGGGATTTCCGCCCCGGCATGAAAGCGATTGCAGAGCTTTCGCCGACGGTCATTTCTCCGTTCATGGATTGTGGATGGACAAAGGCGGACATCCGCGCGCAGGCGCGGGCGTGGGGGCTTGCCGTCGCGGACAAGCCCAGCGCGGCCTGTCTCGCCTCACGTGTGGCGTATGGCCTGCCGCTGACGGCGGCGAGGCTCGTGCAGGTGGAGGCGGCGGAAAAATTGGTCCGTCCCTTCGCAAACGGCCAACTTCGCGTTCGTCACCATGACAATCTCGCGCGCATTGAGGCGGAGGCGGGGGCGTTCCGGGGAATCATGGCGCATCGCGAGGAAATCTCCGCCGCGCTGAAAAGCCTCGGGTTCACTTACACGACGCTCGATCTTGTCGGCTATCGCACGGGCAGCACGAACGAGGCGCTGCAGAAAGCGCAAGGCTGAAACCGATTTGTCGGGCAATAACCCATTGACAAACTATGATTTTCGCTCTATAATACCCGTTATAGGAAACGCCGATATTAAGACGCCAAAGGGGGAATGGGATATGGAGCAGAAGCGCGGTCTCCGTCCCGGCGAGATTCCCTGCGGGGCGATGGCGTTTATTGCGCGCGGGCTGTCGGAAATCGGCAGCGGGCGGATTGTGCTGACCGCGCAGGATTCGCGGCTGGTTTCCGTGGAGCGGGAGGAACGTATCGGCGGCGATACGCTTTTCACGGCGCGGGTCGGGAAAACGGACGTGGCTTGCGATGGGCGCTTGCCGGAAAAGATTCGCCAGTCATTCCGGGATTTGCCTTACGGGCAGGTCATCATCACGCTGAAGGACGGCGCGGTGCGGCAGGTGGAGCGATTGACGCGGAGCCGGTTCACGGGGCTGGACGGCGAAGGAATTTAATAGTTTAGGCTGACCGAAAAAACGGAGGCTTTGAGCAGACACATTGGCGTCTTGCTTGAAGCCTCTTTTTTATTTTTTTGAAGGGAAGATGTGAAATGGGAAAGACGAAAAAAGAACGGGCGCTGGGCGTGCTTCGGGGAGAAAAGGAGCAAGTGGCCGCCATCAGCGTTTGCCAGTACGCGACCTATGAATTGATGGAAAAGACCGGCGCGTACTGGCCGGAGGCGCATTACGAGGCGGAGCCGATGGCGAGATTGGCGGCGGGCGGCGCTACGGTGATTGGTTTGGGCGCGGTGCGCGTGCCGTATTGCCAGACCGTCGAGGCGGAGATATACGGCGCGAAAATCAAGGACGGCGGCAAGACGCATATCCCCAGCATCGCAGAGCATCCGTACAAGATCGGCGACGATCCGAAAATCCCGGAGGGCTTTGCAAGCAAGGGGCGCATTCCGGCGATTCTCGAAGCGATCCGAATTTTGAAACGGGACGTTGGCGACAAGGCTGTGGTCATGGGCAGCATTGTCGGGCCCTTCAGCGTGGCGGCGAATCTCGTGGGCATTTCCGCTCTGCTCAAGGCGAGCCTGAAAAAGCCGGACAGTATCGTGCCGTATATCGGGGCAGCGACGGAAACGGCGATACAGTACGCGAACGCGGTCATCGAAGCGGGGGCGGAGGCTATCGTCATCGAAGACATGATGGCTTCTCTCGACATGATCAGCCCGCGGACTTATCGCGCGTTGGCCGCGCCCTATGAAAAGAAGGTCATTGATTCGGTGGCGAAGCGCGTCCCGGTTATCGTTCATATTTGCGGCAAGCTGGATCAGGTCATGCTGGACATTGCGGCGACAGGGGCGGACGCGATCAGCGTGGAGTCGGCGGTAAATATTCCGGCGGCGCGGCAAAAATTTGACGAGGCGGGAATCAAGACGCCGATCCTCGGCGCAGTGCATCCCATCAAGGCGCTGCTGGAGGGTACCCCCGAGGATGTGGCGGCGGCGGTGCGGAAATCGGCAGAGGACGGCGCGGCGCTGATCTCGCCGGACTGCTCGGTGGCGCCGAATACGCCGTTGGAACAATTGATTGCGATGGTCGAGGCGACAGAAAAATTGTAAATTGGCCTTCCCCGCTGGGGAAGGTGGCAGCCGAAGGCTGACGGATGAGGTTTTCAAACGTAACGTTCGATGCAAGCGTAAGGCTGTAAGACCTCACCCACCGCTAAAGCGGTTCCCCCTCCCCATAGGGGAGGGCTGATATAACTTGTGAAATGAGGATAATGTCATGGCAAATACGGTGCAGATTGTGTTTCAGCCGTCGGGGCGGCGGGGCGAGATCGAGGCGGGGAAAAGCATATTGGAAGCGGCGCGGACGTTGGGCGTCGGCATCGAGGCGGCCTGCGGCGGCGCGCGGGTCTGCGGCAAGTGCCGCGTCATTGTCGAGACGGGCCGCTTTGAAAAGCTGAACCTGGCTTCGGCTGCCGACCATGTTTCGCCCGTGGGGGATGTGGAGAGGAAATTCCTGACGGCGGAGGAATTGGCACGGGGCTATCGGCTGGCCTGCAACGCATTTCTTTCCGGCGACCTCGTCGTGACCGTGCCGGAGGAAAGCCGCAGCGCGAAGCAGGTTATTTTGGAAAAGGGCAGGGATCGGAAGATCGAGCTTCGTCCCGCGGTGAAGACTGTCACGGTGCAGCTTGTTTCCGCGACGCTTTCGGATTTCCGCGACGACGCGCGGCGGCTGCTGGACGCTTTGGAAAAAGAGACCGGGCTTCGGGGATTGACGATAGATTTCCCTGTGCTTCGGGATTTGCCGTCAATTCTCCGGGAAAACGAATGGAAGGCGACGGCGACCATCTGGCAGGACAAAGAAGTCATTCGCGTTTCGCCCGGCGAGCGGAAGACGAGCCTCGGCGTCGCAATCGATATCGGCACCACGACGCTGGCGGCGTTCCTCTGCGATTTGACGACGGGCGCGGTGCTGGCGAAGTCGTCCCGCATGAACCCGCAAATCGGCTACGGCGAGGACGTGCTTGCGCGTATTTCCTATGCCATGTCGGAGCCTGACGGCAGGGAAAAGTTGCAGAATGCCATCATCGAGGCGGTAAATGCGCTGACGGCGGACATGACAGAAAAGGCGGGCTTTGCATCTGAAGACGTGGACGAGATGGTGCTGGTCTACAATACAGCGATGCATCATTTGGCGCTTGGGCTCGATCCGCGATATGTGGGGCGCGCGCCTTTCGCTCCGGCGATTTCCGCTCCGCTGGATGTCAAGGCGCGGGATCTCGGCGTCAAAATCAACCCGTCGGGCAACGTCCACTCGCTGCCGGTGGAGGCGGGATTTGTCGGCGCGGACAATGTGGCGGTGCTGCTGGCGGAGGAGCCGTACAACAGCGACAAGATCAAGCTGATTATCGACATCGGCACCAACGGCGAGATCGACCTTGGCAACAAGGAACGCCTGCTTTCCACCTCCTGCGCGACAGGGCCGGCTCTCGAGGGGGCGCAAATCGCTTTCGGCATGCGGGCAGCGCCGGGAGCCATCGAGCGCGTGAAAATCGATCCGCTGACTTACGAGCCGCGCTACAAGGTCATCGGGCAGGATGAATGGTATCCCGTGCCTTCCGGCTGGCATCCGGCGGTGCACAAGGTCGGTGCGCAGGGCATCTGCGGCTCCGGCGTCATCGAGGCTATTGCCGCCATGCATAGGGCTGGCGTCATTTCCAAGGCGGGGCGCATCGACGCGAAACTCAATACCCCCCGCGTGCGTCGCGGCGAAAGCGGCAAGCTGGAATATGTGCTTGCATGGGCGAAGGAAACGGCCCTCGGCAAGGACATCGTGATTACGCAGGGCGACATCCGCGCCGTCCAGCTTGCGAAGGCCGCGCTCTATGTCGGCGCCCAGTACCTGATGGAGCGATACGGCGTCGACTATGTGGACGAGGTAATTCTCGCGGGCGCCTTCGGCAGCTATATCGACAAAGAAAGCGCAATGGCCATCGGCATGTTCCCGGACTGCGACCTTTCCCGCGTCCATGCGGTGGGCAACGCCGCCGGGGACGGCGCGCGGATTGCTTTGCTCGATGTGGAGAAGCGCCGCGAGATTGCCAAGGTCGCGCGCCGCGTGGAATTCATCGAGACGGCGGCGGAGCCGGATTTCCAGAAGAAATTCATGGACGCCATCGCGATTCCCCACGCGAAGGACAAATTCCCGCATATAGAATAGAAAAGAGGTGGGCGAATGGCTGCGGCGGAAATGTGGAATGAAGAACTGGAAAAGGAATTGACTTTTGAATGCCTCGGCGAGCCGGAAAGACCGATTACCGAGGAGCTTTGCTCGAACGCGGGGGCGAAATACGCGGCGGTTTTCAGCAAGGCCGAAGACATGGTGAAGGCGGCGCTTGAAGTGAAAAAGCTGAACCACGACGTATTTTGCAAGCTGCCCTTTTGCGTGACCATCGAGGCGGAGGCTTTCGGGGCGGAGGTGTCGCTGAACTCGCTGTACGGCGTCCCGGCGGTGGCGCGGTTTCGTTATGAGCGGGTCGAGGACATTCCCGCTTTGCCGGAAATGGATTTTTCTGCGGGGCGCGTCTATCAGGTGCTTCGCGCGGCGACGATCCTGCGCGGCATGGGCGAGACGGTCATCCTGAACATCGAGGGGCCGTTCACGGTGCTGAGCCAGCTCGTGCCGTCGAAGCAAATCTATAAAGGGTTGTACCGGCAGCGGGAAAAGCTGCGGGAACTCAGCGCGTGGATCACGGCGCAGCTCGTCCGTTACGCGCGGGAGGCGGAACGTCATGGC
This sequence comes from uncultured Selenomonadales bacterium, assembly GCA_947167825.1. Classification (GTDB taxonomy): domain Bacteria; phylum Bacillota; class Negativicutes; order Selenomonadales; family Selenomonadaceae; genus RUG12372. The sequence continues at coordinate 4,904 of CAMVJN010000060.1, forward strand.
GTGGACGTGTTGTCCTATGCCGATCCGACCGTGGCCGCCGATCTGATTTCTCCGAAGCTTTACACCGATCTTTGCGGCGAAATCTCCTATGAGGTCTTGAAAGCCGTCGAGACCGCGACAGAAAAGGTCGTGCTTCATCTCTGCAACAAGACCTCGGTGGCATTCCAAAAGGCGGGCTTCTGCACAATGGAGCGGATTATTCCGAAGCCGGGGCTGACCTACGGCGAGGCGCTGCTGGACTCCATCCGAAGGCCGGACGTCCGCTGCATCGGCCACGGCTGCATACAGAGGACATACTGCCCGATGTCGAACGGGTGCATATATAAGCTGACGCTGAGATAGAATAGAAATGGGTGAGCAATGTGGATAAAAAGGAACTCGTCTCGCTGAAGGCGAAGCTGAAACGAAAAGCGAAGGCGCTGGACATGAATCTGTTCGGCGTGGCCGATGTGGCGCGGTGGGAGTCGAGGCCGATTTATGGCGGGAAGAGCGGCAAGCTGGCGATGGAGCCGGCGCCGATCACGCCGAAGGAGTACTGGCCGCAGACAATCTGGCCCTGGGCGCGGCGCGTGATCGTGATGGGCGTGCAGATTTTCCCGTCGATGATCGAGACGACGCCTTCGGTGGTCTATTCGGAGCTTTACAACACGACGAACCGTTTCCTCGACGAGGCGGCCTATCGTACAGCGAACGTGCTGAACGAGCAGGGCTTCCGCGCGCACTTTTTCCCGCGGGATTGCTACGGCGATATCTCGGTGCTGGTGAAAAAGCCCGAGGCGGCGTTTTCTCAGGTCTTGGCCGGGCTCTACGCGGGGCTTGGCACGATCGGCATGAACCATACGCTCCTGACGCCGGAGTACGGCCCGAGGGTGCGTCTCGTGTCCGTGATTACCGACGCGGAGCTGCCCGCGGACAAGATGCTGAAAAAGGAGCTCTGCATCCGATGCCGCGCCTGCGCGCGCCGTTGCCCGATGCAGGCGTTCACCCCAAAAGAAGGGCAGACCGTCGCGCAGATGGACAAGTTCAAATGCGCGGGCTGCCATCAGCAGCTCAAGAACGAATTCCGCTACCCCTGCGGCCTTTGCACCGCCGTCTGCCCGATCGGCGCGGACAAGAAGCGCTGGGGCGCGTCGGCGGTCAGCAAAGAGGGAATCGCCCACTGCCAAAACTTCGGCTCAAAAAATGCGGTGGAAAAGTGATAATTGCAACTTTGCGCCTCATCGGAAAGGTGCCGACGAGGCGCGTTTTTTCTGTTCATTTTCCCGGAGATATGATAAAATTTGAACCAGAATCGAAAATCTTTTTTTCGTAAACGGCGACGGAGGTGTGATGGATGAACCTCGGACAGAAAAACGGAATGGTTCGGGAGGCTGTGATCGGCAGCCTGATTTTCGCGATCATGCTGGTGGCGGGCACGCTCTGGATGGGGCGGAGCGCCAGCAGGGACACGGACACCGCCGTCCGCTCCGTGAGCCTTTTGTATCTCGACGAGCTGGCGGGGCGGCGGGCGCAGGTCGTGGCTTCCACACTGGGCGGATATATCAGCAATTTGGATGTCGCCATCGGCCTGATGACAAAGGAAGACCTCGGCAGCGTGGAGAAGCTGCAGGCGTACCAAGCGCGGATGAAGCAGCTCTACGGTTTGGAGAAGTTCGCCTTCGTGGACAACGACGGGCTGATCTACACCTCCCGGGGCACACGCACGGACATCGACCAATACCCGTTTGACTGCAACCGCCTCTCCGGGCCGGAAATTTCCGTCAAGAATCCGGAGGGCAGCAGCAAGAAGGTCATTATTGCCGTGCCTGTGGACCGGCTGCCCTTCGAGGGGAAGCGCCTCGTCGCCTGCTTCATGGAGATCGACATGGGGCGGCTGTTGGCCAATATTTCCCTGCAATCTGACAACAACAATACCACCTTCTGCAATCTTTACACGGCAGAGGGCGTCGCCTTGACGAATGTGGTACTGGGCGGTCTTGCCAGCGAGAACAACCTGCTCCGGGCCATGGAGAGCGCGTTCTTTGAGAACGGCAAGACCATCGACGCCATGCGGGCGGATTTCGCGGCGCGGAAGGCCGGCGTCGTTTCCTTCACATACAATGACATCAAGGAGACCATGTGCTATGTGCCGGTGCGCGGCACGGACTGGATGCTCACCTATCTTGTCCGGGAGAGCGTCATCAGCAACCAGATCAGTTCCATTTCCGACGGGATCGTCATGCGGAGCCTGATGCAGTCCATCTTGACGGCGCTGGTGCTGGCGGGGATTTTCGCCATCCTGATCCGGGAGATGCGGCGCACGGCGAAAATGACGCTGGAAAAGGAGGTCACCGAGACCGAGAACCGGGTCAAGCAGCAGGAGCTGGAAGAGCAGTTGGCGTTGCAGGAGGAGCTTTTGGCCCAAGAGCAGCTCAAGGCACAGCAGGACAGCATGATCACGGCCCTCGCCTCCGACTATCGCAGCGTGTACCATGTGAACCTCGACGCCGACGAGGGCGTCTGCTACCGGAAGGACGACACGGTGGAGGACTTCACGACGGAGGGAGAGAAGTTCCCCTTCCGCGAGACCTTCACGGAGTACGCCCGCCGTTATGTGACCGACGAGTACCGGGACGAGTTCCTGCGGTTTATCGAGCCGCAGTCCATCCGCGCGGGGCTGGAAAAGGATGCGATCATCGTCCTTCGCTACATGGTGCGCCGGGGCGGCACGGAGAGCTATGAGATGCTTCGCATGGCGGGCGTCCGTTACGCCGAGGACCGTACCGACCATCTGGTTCACGCCGTGGGTGTCGGCTTCACGGACATCGACGCCGAGATGCGGGACGCCATCGAGAAACGGGAGACGCTGGCGGAGGCGCTGAAGACGGCGGAGGAGGCCAGCAAGGCGAAGACGGTGTTCCTCTCCAATATGAGCCACGAGATCCGCACGCCGATGAACGCCATCATCGGCCTCGACAGCCTCGCTTTGAACGAGCCGGATATTTCCGAAAAGACGAAGGAGTATCTGGAAAAAATCGGAAGCTCCGCCCGCCATCTGCTTTCCCTGATCAACGACATCCTCGATATGTCCCGCATCGAGTCGGGCCGCATGATCCTCCACAGCGAGGAATTTGCGTTCCCGGAGCTCATCGGGCAAATCAACACGATTTTCAGCGGCCAGTGCCAGGAAAAGGGGCTGACCTACAACTGCCGCATGGCCGGAGCCATCGCCGACTGCTATATCGGCGACAGCGTGAAGCTCCGCCAAGTGCTGATCAATATTTTGGGCAACGCGGTGAAATTCACGCGGCCGGGCGGGAGCGTCGATCTCCTCGTGGAAAAGCAGGCCTCCTTCGACGGCAAGACGACCTTGCGCTTCGTCATCAAGGACACCGGCGTGGGCATGAGCAAGGAATTCCTGCCCAAGCTCTTCGACACCTTCAGCCAGGAGGACAGCGGCGCAAGCAACAAGTACGGCAGCTCCGGCCTCGGCATGGCCATCACGAAAAATATCGTGGAGATGATGAACGGCACTATCGAGGTGGAAAGCGAGAAGGGCGTCGGCACCACCTTCACCGTCGCCGTCACACTCTTGGACTCCGACCGGAAGCTGTCCACGGAGGAGGAAGGTGACGAGGAAATCCGGCCGCAAGAGATGAGCGTCCTCGTGGTGGACGACGATCCCATTGTCTGCGAGCACGCCAAGCTGATGCTGGGGCAGGCTGGCATCGCTGCGGAGACGGTGCAGTCGGGCAAGGAAGCCTTGGAAATGGTCAAGCTGCGCCACGCCCGCAGGGAGCCGTACAACCTGATCATCATGGACTGGCAGATGCCGGAAATGGACGGCGTAACGACGACAAAGGAAATCCGCAGCGTCATCGGCAACGAAAGCGCCATCATTCTCCTTTCGGCTTACAACTGGGACGACGTGACGGATGAGGCACTGGCGGCGGGAGTGGACAGTTTCGTCGCGAAACCCCTCTTCACCAGCAGTCTTTTGGAGGAATTCAAAAAGACCCTGAAAAAGCGGAGGGCGGCGACGCCCGCGGGAAAGAAAAAAGCCGACCTGAACGGGCGGCGGATTCTGCTGGCGGAGGACATGATCGTCAACGCGGAAATCATGATGCAGATTTTGAAAATGCGCGGCATGGAGCCGGAACACGCGGAGAACGGCAAGATCGCCGTGGATATGTTCAGCGAGCATCCGGCGGGCTACTACGCCGCCATCCTGATGGATATGCGGATGCCGGAGATGGACGGCCTGACGGCGACCACCACCATCCGCGCCCTGGACCGCCCCGACGCGAAAACCATCCCGATCATCGCGCTGACGGCCAACGCCTTCGACGAGGACGTGCAGCGCAGCTTGCAGGCGGGCCTCAACGCGCACCTGTCGAAGCCCGTGGATCCGGAGGCGCTGTTTGAAACATTGGAGACGATGATCGAAGC
>CAMVJN010000061.1 GCA_947167825.1 uncultured Selenomonadales bacterium
ATGGTCGAGCTTTCCAATTACAACGGAATCCCGCACCTGATGGTGCCGGTGGTCACGGACTCGAAAAAGGCGGCCTCGGTGCTGAACTGGGCCGTGCAGGAGATGGAAAAACGCTACGCGAAATTCGCGGAGCTGGGCGTCCGCAAGATGTCGGATTACAACGATGTCATGCCGGAGGAAAAAATGCCGGCAATCGTCATTATCATCGACGAGCTGGCCGATTTGATGATGGTGGCGCCGAAGGACGTGGAGGAAGCGATTTTCCGTCTCGCGCAGAAGGCGCGCGCCGCGGGGATTCATCTGGTGCTGGCTACCCAGCGTCCGTCAGTGGACGTCATCACCGGTACCATCAAGACGAATATCCCGTCCCGAATTTCGTTCGCCGTTTCATCGCAAATCGACTCGCGGACGATTCTCGACACCGGCGGCGCGGAAAAGCTGCTCGGCAAAGGCGATATGCTCTTTTACCCGATTGGCGCGGCGAAGCCGATTCGCGTACAGGGCGCATTCATCAGCGACGAAGAAATCGAGCGGCTGCTGGAATTCATTCGCTCGCAATGTGAGGAACCGGAGCCGGACGAGGAAATCATGCGGTTTACCGAGGAAGCTGCCGAGAGCGAGGAGGAAAAGGGAAAAGGAAAATCCTCGTCGTCGGCGAAGGACGAGCTTTTGGAAAAGGCCGTCAATCTCGTGCTGACGACCGGACAGGCGTCTACGTCGGGAATCCAGCGTCGCTTCCGGATCGGCTATACGAGGGCGGGACGGCTGATCGATACGATGGAGGAACTCGGCATTGTTGGGCCGAACGTTGGCAGCAAGCCGAGGGAAATTTTGATGACGCAGGAAGAGGCGGCGGAAGCGATACGGTCTTTGGGAGCGTAATGAAGATAAGGAGGTGATGGGAATGCCGAAATGGCTGGCCGATTTTTTTGACAAGTTCGTCGGTGAGTTGCAATGGATGGATTTGCCGGATATTTCCGTTGCGCGGAAATTCCTGTTTGTCCTTATCGGGGGGTTGTTGGCTGTTTCCGGGATATTGTGCTACGCGCTTTTGGGCGATCGCGGCGGCAGCATGACAACCGGCGAACGCCGCAGCGTTTATGTGACCGTCCAGCCGGGCATGACGGCGGGCAGTATCGGGGAAATGCTCGAGCAGCGCGGCGTCATCGGCAGCAAGCAAAAATTTTGGCTGATTGCGAAGCTGGGCGGAGAAGAACGGAAATTCAAGGCCGGCACGTATCATATGTATGTGAATATGCCGATTCGCGAGGCGCTGGACGTGCTGGTCGGCGGCGAAGTCTCGATGCTCCGCTTCACGATCCCGGAAGGCTTTACGGTTAGAGAGATTGCTGCGAGACTGGAACGGGACGGAATCGTGCAGTCGAAGGAATTTTTGGACAAGGCCAGGAATTTCGCCCCGTACCGGTATATGAAAGCGTCGCGTCAGACGATGTTCCAATCCGAGGGTTTTTTGTTCCCCGACACTTACGAGGTAGAGCCGGGAACGTCGTCCGAGGCGATTCTGCAAATGATGGTGCGGAATTTCGATGATAAGCTGACAGATGAGATGCGCGCGAAAGCCGAGAAGTTGAATCTTTCGGTTTACGAGCTGGTGACGTTGGCGTCACTTGTGGAGAAGGAAGCCCGATATGAGGAGGATCGTCCGATTATCGCCCAGGTGTTCTTCAAGAGGCTTGAGATTAATATGCCGCTCCAGTCGGATACGACAATCCAATACCTTCTCGACACGCCGAAGGAAGACGTGACCTACGCGGACACGGAAATCGATTCGCCGTACAACACCTATCAGCATTACGGCTTGCCGCCGGGGCCGGTGGCGAACCCGGGCCTCGCGTCCATCGAGGCGGTGCTGGAGCCCGCCGATACCGATTACTTGTATTTCGTGGCGGACCGCGCCGGTCACAACCATTATTCCAAGAGCTATGACGATCATATGGAAATCGTCAATCGCGTGCGATAACAATAGAAAATCCCTATCCCCTTTGCACAAAAGGGAATAGGGATTTTTGGTTTTCACAAGCGTAATAAAAACGTAATATTATTTTGCATAAAGGGCTTGCAGCTTTTCGGCAATTTCGCTTTGTTTTGTGGGGTACAGATGGCTATATGTGTTCAGCGTCGTTTCTATATTCTCATGGCCTAGCCGCTCTTTTATGACAAGCGGCGAAAAGCCTTGCTCGATTAAAAGGCTTGCGTGCGAGTGTCGCAAATCATGAACGCGGATATGGGGAAGTCCCGCGGCTTTCGCGCCCTTGTTTAGCTCTTGGCGAAGCCGTTCTTCGCCGATTGTATCAAAAATGCGTTGATTCTTTGTCGGGTTGCCAAGTCGGCGGAAGCAGTCTTTCATCATTTCCGCGAGGAAGGGCGGCAGGGCAATTTTTCTGTAGCCTTTTTCTGTCTTGGGCGGCTGTATCACGTCTTTCCTCTGGAGGCGTGTATAGCTCTTCGAAATGGTCAATAATCCTGCCTCAAAGTCAAAGTCGGATGGAGTAAGCGCAAGCAATTCCCCTTTCCTTATGCCCGTATAGAAAAGCAGGGCGAACGCGACGGGGAAAAGCCCGTCTTCCAAATGATTTTCAAATGCCTTGAACTGCGAAAGAGTCCAAAAGTGCATTTCGGGCGATTTTCTTGTCCCCATACTTCCGGCAAGGCGTGCGGGGTTGCTGTGGAGCCTGTAATACTTGACGGCAAAATTAAACACGGCGGAAAGGGCTTTTTGGATCGAGCCAAGCATGGAAGGGGCTAGGGACTTTCCGTCCCTCTTGCTTTTCCGCTCCTTCGTTTCCGTTTGCCATTTCCGCACGGTTGCGGGCGTTATGGTGTTTATAGGCATATCCCCAAAGAAGGGCAGGACGTAAGAGGATAATTCGAAGGCTCTTGCGGCGTATGATGTGGCGCGGAATCTTGCCTTGTAGTCAGCGAGGTACAAATCACACAAGGCCGAAAACGTCATATCTGGCGTTGCGGCTTGCCGTTCCAAAAAGCCGCGCTCATACTCCAGCGCGGCCTTTCGTGTCTCGAACCCCTCTTTCTTTTTCTGCCGCTTCTTCCCCGTCCAGTCGGTATAATAGAACGACGCAAACCACGAAACGCGGCCTGTCTTTTCGCTTGTCTTTTTGTATGCGGGCATGGGTGCAGCTCCTTCCTAGATTGCCAAGAAATCCAGCAGCCTTTCTTCCTCGAGCCGCGCAAGCATAGTCGCAAAGGGCTTTATGTCGCCTTGCGTGGCGTACAGGTCGAGGGCGGAATAATATTCTTCCCGGTTCTCGATGCGGATGGAGATGGGCAGGAAGCCGCCCGCCATAAGCTCATAATTCATGATTAGCCGCGCCGTCCTGCCGTTGCCGTCGGCGAAGGGATGAATCCGCACAAATTCCGCGTGCACCCATGCGGCAAGGTCTACGGGGTGGAGTTTCCGCTTTTCCGGCAGGTCGGCAAAGAAGAACTTCAATTCTTCCCGCATTTTGTACGGCTCCGGCGGCCTGTGGCTTGCGCCCGTAATCCGTACATTATGGGCACGATACGCGCCGCCCTGAAAGATATTCTGCATGAGAATCTCGTGCAAGTCTTTCACGGTGTTTTCTTCCAGCGGTCGCCCTTCGTGGATCAGGGCAAGCACGCGGGAAAAGGCTTTGTCATGGTTGGTGACTTCGTAAATTTCGCGAAGTCTCTTCCCCCCGACGCTGATTCCGTCCACAAGCAAAAGGGCAGTTTCACGGAGAGAAAGGGTGTTTCCTTCGATTGCCGTTGATTCGTGGGTATAGGTCACGGCGAAGTCACGCAAATATTTCTCATAGACTGCGGGCGGCAATTCCGCCCGCTTTTCCTGTGCTTTAGCCTTCAACTCGTCTAGGCGTTCGTACTCCACAAACAAGCCTCCTGTCACTCTAAATCCTCGAACACTTCCCGCGCATCCACAAGCAGATCATCGTAGAGGGAAACTTTCACGGTCAGGCGGGCGGCGGCGCGTTGCTCTTCCGTCATGCGCTCCCATTCTTCCGGCGGATAGACAAGGCACACATTCGAGAAGGCAAGCCGCCCGTTTTGCAAATGATAAACCTCGATGGACTTTGACGCCGGGTCAACGATCCAGTATTCCTTGACGCCTGCCTTTTCGTAGGTGTCTTTTTTTATGCCCCGGTCGTTTGCGGCGGTGGAGGGGGAAAGGACTTCGACGACGAGATCAGGCGCGCCATATATGCCGTTGTATTTGATTTTGTCCCGGTCGCAGATGATCGCAACGTCGGGGACAAAATTATTGTTTTCGTCGAGGAACAAATCAGGCTCGAAGAAAACCTTGCAGCGTTTCCCCTTCAGGAAACGCCGGAAGATGTGGTAAACATTCCCGGCAGTGATGGCGTGCTTTGTGGCGGGACGCGGACTCATAAGGACTTCGCGCCCGTTGATCGTTTCGGTGATGATGGCGTTTCCGTCGTGATATGCGACGTTATTCATTGTCGGCGCTCCTTTCGTCGTTAACCTCATTAGGGAATAACTGTTTTATAAATTCCTCGTAGTTTTTCGTGGACGATGCAAGCAGCATTGCCATTTGCAAATAATCAAAAAGCCTGTTGGAAAAAGTATGCTCATATTCCTCTTTAGAGCGATATTCTACTCCGCGCATAAAATCTATGAAATCCGCATTTGTAAAAGTAACACTAGGAAAAAGAGGATGCGCTGTCCCCATGCCTTTTTGGTTAATTGTAATTTTTCCCCCGTCTGTTTCCACGGTCATATCCAGCAAATTAACTATTTGACTTATCCAGTAGTCTTTTTCATTGCGTTTATATCCTAATAATTCATCTGTCGAAATGTGCAGTGTGTCGGCAATCTTGCATAGCATATCAAAAGACGGTTCGCGCCGTTTCAATTCGTATGCTCCATACGCGGATGGCGTTATATCAAGCTTCTTTGCCATATCAGACTTTGAAAGGTGATTGTTTTCTCTTAATCGTTTTAGGTTTTCCGCAAACAGCATGGCATATCCCCCCATCCATATAATATCATCATTACGCACAAAAAAGCAAGAAAAATATTCTCCTCGCTTGACATAACAATGTTGAAGTAGTATATTCTAAATGACACATAAATAGATTTTTTTGTGCCAATTGATGAAGCGGAGGTGCAGCATGGCATACGAAATGGATATTAAAAAAATGGAACACCTAGCAATGGTTAAATGTTGGGGGATGGCGGAATTACAAAGGCAAGCAGGGCTTGCAGGGACGACAATTTACAAAATCAAAATCGGGCAACACAAGGCAAGCGCGCGGACAGTCGGCAAACTTGCCCGCGCCCTTGGTTGTGATCCGATGGAACTTATCAAGGCATAAAAAAAGCCGCCATGCGCGGCGGCGGAAAGGAGAATCTTTATGCAATCACATGATACCACAAGCAGCGCGGATGTGCAAGCGGAATCCATTTTCATCAGCATTACGGAAGCCGCTTCCCTTATGGGGTGTTCATACTCCAAAGCGCAACAGGCGGTCAGCGAGTGCAACAAAAGGGCAAAGGCTTTAGGGCTTTTCACCATTACGGGCAAATGTAACCGCCGCGCCCTGCTTGAATATTTGGGCGTATACCGTGAATCCTTCTTCGACGGCAAGGGGGCGCGGTGATGGCTAAAAAATTATCATGGTTTCCCCTATATGGAAATATCCAGGGCGCCGTTGAGGAAATGCGGCCTGATAATGTGGGAAAGGCGGTTCTTGCAGCGTTGCGATATTTCAACGAGGGGGAAACTCCAAAAGCAGGGACAATGGATTCCGAGGCGAGTTTTCTTTTCCGCGTGTTGAAAAAAGACATAGCGAAAGCAGAAAGCAATTATCAAACAGTATCGGAAAAAAAGTCGGCAGCGGCGCGGGCACGATGGGAAAAAGAACGGAACAAGAAAAATACAAGTGTATAAACCTTTATGCAGGTGCATAAAACATTATGCAAAAAATGCTAAAGAAACAAAGAAAGAGAGAAACAAACATGCACTCTAAAGAGTGCTAATGTTTGTTTTAGGCAACGGAAGAAGAAATCTTCCTTCCGATGCTCTCCACATTCCGCCCGTTAGCCCTTTAGGGGCACGGGCTAGAGTATAAGGTATTAGACTTGAAAGAGAGGGATTGACCGTGAAGCAGCTTATAAACATGAACGGGAAAATATGCGAGAAAGTAGGGGAATTTTCGATAATCGTTGTGCAGCATGAGGACGGGACACGATCCGCAATTATGGAGGGAAACGAAGACGAACTCATTTTAGAGGGCGTTCTTTTGGCGTTTAATGAAATCAAGGCGGGACTTGAAGCAATAAGCAGGTAAAGCAATGGAGGCGGTGAAAACATGGGAAGGTTCAGCCGGGACAAGGGTGTCCGCGGGGAAAGAATGTGGCGCGACGTCTGCCGGGCAGAAGGTTACAACGCGGAGCGGGGCTGTCAGCTTTACCAGCGCGGGAGCGAAATCGCCGACGTGATCGGGCTTCCTGGAATTCACGTTGAATGCAAATTTTGTGAAAAGCTGGCTCTCCGTGATTGGATGATTCAATCGGTGGCCGATGCAGCACGGGCAGAAATTCCCATCGTGGCGCATAAAAAATCACGCGAGGGCTGGCTTGTCACGATGCGGGCGGAGGATTGGTTTCGGCTTTATCGTGAATGGGAAGCGGGGCGTAACATATGAAAGCAGAAGAGGCCCGGGACGAAATAAAAAGACGTTGGCGCGAATTGTGGCCTGCTGACAAGGGCAGCGGCAAAAAAGCGGGCGTCGTTTGTCCGCTTTGCGGGAATGGCAGCGGGGCAGACGGTGACGGCGTCCGGCCTGTCAAAGGGTCTGACGTCGTGTTGCATTGTTTCAAGTGCGGCTTTTCCGGCTCGGCTCTTGAGTTACTTGGAGCTGAAAACGGCGTTCCGCTGGTGACGAAAAAACAGGATGACAAGAAGATCGTTCGGCGTGTTGCTTCGCTGCGGGGCGATGACTTCAAACGGGCGATAGAGACCGGGGCGAGGCGGCTTGCTCTTTTCGTAGAATGGAGCGAGACGGCCTGTAAGCCGTCCGCGCGGTCAAGAAACAACGAAAAGGGGGTGGCGGGTATGAACTGTTGCAAAGAAGAAAAAAGCGGCTCAAAAACGCCCGGAAAGGATTTCACAGCATTTCTTGAAAAAGCGCGTGAAGGTCTCGATGATGCTCGGGCGGTTGAATATTTGGAAAGGCGCGGCCTTGACATTGAAACTTGCAAGGGCGCAGGGCTGGGGTTCGTTGCTGACTGGGTAAATCCTGCGGGGGGCAAGACTTCAAGCCCTCGAATTATTATTCCATACTACGGCAACAATGGTTATTTTGCCCGAGCCTTGAATGACGATAAGGGCTGTAAGCAGATAGGCGGCAGTGATGGCGTTTTCGGTTGCGTGGATGCTCTCGACGCTGACGGCATTGTGTATGTTTGCGAAGGCTGGGCGGATGCCTTGGCAGTGATTCAAAACGGGTATGATGCAATAGCGATAGGGGGCAATCAGAAAAGCGAATTTATACGCATAGCTGAAGAAAAGGGATTTGGCGGTCATTTTGTTTTGGCGCTTGATAACGATGAAGGCGGCTCGAAGGGCGTGGAAACTTTAAGCCAGTTATTGGATGATGCAGGGTTCCCTTTTTCCGTGGTCGATATTTGCGGCGGGCACAAGGACGAAAACGAATTTCTTGTATATGATCCAGACGGCTTTTCCTTTTCTTGCTTAGAAGCGTATGAAAACGCACGGGCGGCGGTGGAAAAAGCCGCTCGCCCGGATAGCCTGTTGGAATATGTCAACGGCGGCGGGTGGCGTGAAGATGTGGAACGGGGCGCGGGGAATCGTGAAAAGACTGGCTTCCCTGCCCTTGATGCTTGGTTGGGAGGGGGCCTGTATGAAGGATTGACGGTGCTTTCCGGGTTCCCTTCGTTGGGAAAAACCTCGCTCCTGTGGCAGATTGCCGAAAATGTAGCGGCTAGCGGTTGCAGCGTGATTTTCTTTTCGCTCGAAATGTCACGGGCGGATATGCTTGCAAAGTCTCTTTCCCGTCGCGCCTATAAAAATGGGCGCGATGTAACAAGCGATGACGCGCAAAGCGGGCGCGATGATTGCGGCAGGGAATTGAAAGAACTTTTGCAGGACGTCGGGGCGCGGCTCGAAGTGGTAGAAGGTTCTTTCGGGTATGGCGTCGAGGCAATCAGAAAACGCGCGATTCTTGCAAAAAGGCGCGGCGGTCGCTTGTGCGTGTTCGTCGATTATCTGCAAGCGGCAGCCGATTACAAGGGTGCCGGGTCGGAAATTACGGCAATATCAGACACGGCGAAAGCCTTTCGTCAGCTGGCGCGAGAGTTGCATTGTCCGATTGTTTGCGCTTCCAGTACAGCGCGGACGAATTATAATTCTGTGGTAGATTTGGGCGTTTTCTATGGATCGGGCGGTATCGAATCGGCGGCGGATTGCGCGGCGGGGCTCCAGTTGTCGGCGGTCTATTCGCGGGAATATATCGACGCCGGACGCGAGAGGCAAGGCGGAAAGGAAAAACAGGCGTCAATTATTGACAAGGCGGCAGCGGAAAGCCCGCGAGGGGTTTCCTTTATCGGCTTGAAAAATCGGCGCGGGCAAATGAAAAAGAGGATTGATTTTCTTTTCGATGCGCGTCATTGTACGTTTTCGGAAAAAGCAGGGGAAGTTTTCGGGTATGAATGCGAGGACGAGATTCCTTTTTGATTATTGCGCGGGAAAAGCGCCGGGGCTGATGCGAATAAGCGCCACCAATCCACAGTTCAGCCCCGCTCAACCGTGGATTGGTTTAGTGGCGCTGATGCGTGGATGGGTGGCGCTCAACGGCGGACCGGTGGCGCTCAACGCGCGGAATATTCAGTTTTCCGATGACGAGTTATCTTTACTGGCCGCTGCGCCACAAAGCGCAGGCGGCTAAAAGGGGGGCAATATGACAATAAAAGAAGCGAAGGAATTACTTCGGCGATGGTACGAGATCAACGCGGGAACGGCTGTTAGTTGGTCGGGCGAGAATGCCGAAATCTTTGGAGCGGTGGTATTTGTAGACGAGAAAATCCTTGCAGACAAAATCACGAACGCATTATCAAAAGTCCCTAAAGAATGTCAAAAAGCCTTGAAACTACTTTATTTTGAGGATATCCCAGAGGAAGAGGCGGCGGCTATGCTCTGTGTCTCTCGTATGCGATTAAAAAATAATGCGTATTTGGGGCTAAAAATATTTGGGGAGCAATGGGAAGAAACTGTGTTAGCGTCAGGCGAAAATAACCATTTCGGGTCAGGCGATTTTGGCCAATTT
>CAMVJN010000062.1 GCA_947167825.1 uncultured Selenomonadales bacterium
TGGAAAATCTGGTGCTCGTCGGGATACGGACCCGCGGCGTTCCTCTTTCGGAGCGTGTGGCGGAGGAGATAGAGAAGATCGAGGGAATCCGTCCGCCGCTGGGCGTACTCGATATCACGCTGTACCGCGACGATCTGTCGATGCTGGACTACCAGCCGTTGGTGCGCCCAACGGAAATGCCGGTGGACATCAATGGCAAGACAATCGTGCTGGTGGACGACGTCCTTTTCACGGGGCGGACGATTCGCTCTGCGCTGGACGCGTTGATCGACATGGGCCGCCCGAAGAGCATCCAGCTTGCCGTGCTGATCGACAGGGGCCATCGGGAACTGCCGATTCGCGCCGACTACGTCGGCAAGAATGTCCCCACAGCCGCGCGGGAGACAGTCAGCGTGCAGCTCGCGGAACTGGATGGGGAAGAAAAGGTCGTGCTCGGCGAGATTGTGGAAGAATAATATCTGGATTACAATTGAATTCAACTAAATTTGCCTTCCCTATGAGGGGGAAGGTGGCACAACGTAAATGAAAAACTCCCCTTATGAAGGCAGCTGTACTGCTTTCCATAAGGGGAGCGTTATTTTTATGCGGTTATGAATTGTGTCATCCTTTGAACAGCGTTCCGAAAATGCCGCGGGCGAGGCTGGCTCCGAGGTTCCCGCCGAGGGTTTTGCCGAAGGAGCCGCCTGCAGTGGCGCCGAGGCTCTTTCCGACAGCGCGGCCTACGGTGCCGAGGACGCTGTTGCCGACGGACTTGATCGCCTGGTTCTTCGCGCGTTCCGCTGCGGCGGCCTGTTTTTCCGCTTCTTTTGCGAGCCGCGCTTCCTCCTTCGCCTGCTCGCGGGCGATGCGCGCTTCCTCTTTCGCCTGCTCTTTCGCGAGACGGGCGTTTTCTTTTGCCTGCTCCTTTGCGAGCCGCGCATCTTCCTTCGCCTGCTCCGCTTCTTCGGCGGCGCGCTGGCGGGCGGCGGCTTCCTCCTGCCCGTGGCGCATCAGGAATTCATAAGCTGAATCGGAATCGTAGCTTTCAGCGTATTTGCCGTAGAGCATGCTGCCCTTGATTGCCTGGTCGCGCTGGTTTTCGGTGATGCCTCCCATGCTGCACTGGGGCGGCAGGATCGATACCTTCTGCGCCATGCCGGGCACGCCGTCCTCGCCGAGGAACGAGACGAGCGCCTTGCCCGTGCCGAGAGCCTGGATGACTTCCACGGCGTCGAAGGCGGGATTCTCGCGGAAGGAGGCCGCCGCCGCCTTGACCGATTTCTGCTCGGCGGGAGTGTATGCGCGAAGGCCATGCTGAATCTTGTTGCCGAGCTGGGCCAGCACGCCGTCAGGAATATCGCGGGGATTCTGCGTACAGAAATAGACGCCGACGCCTTTCGAGCGGATCAGCTTGACAACCTGCTCAATCTTGTCGAGGAGCGCTTTCGACGCGCCGTCGAACAGCAGATGCGCTTCGTCGAAGAAGAAGACCATCTTCGGCTTCGGCATGTCGCCGACCTCGGGCAGCGTTTCGAACAGCTCGGACAGCATCCAGAGCAGGAAGGTCGAGTAGAGCTTGCCGTTGCTGATCAGGCTTTCGCTGTCGAGGATGTTGATCATGCCCTTGCCCATGTCCTGCGTCATCCAGTCGTGGATGTTCAGCGCGGGCTCGCCGAAGAACACGTCGCCGCCGGCAAGCTCCAAAGCGACAATCGCGCGCTGGATCGCCGAAAGCGATGCGGCGCTCATCTTGCCGTAGTCTGGCTCGAAGTCGCCCCGATGGTCCTGGATATAATTGATGCACGCCTTGATGTCCTTCGTGTCGATCAGGAGCAGATTGTTGTCGTCGGCAATCTTGAAGATGATGTTCAAAAGAGCGCTTTGCAGGTCGTTCAGCTCCAGGATGCGCGCGAGGAGCAGCGGCCCGATTTCCGAAACGGTGGTGCGAAGCGGGATGCCGTTCTTGCCGAAAATATCCCAAAGCGTCACGGGGCAGCCCTTATAGCTGAAACCGGCTTCCGCGAGGCCAAATTTCGCGATGCGTTTCTGCATATCCTCGCTGTCCGTGCCGGGACAAAGCATTCCGGCGATGTCGCCCTTGACGTCGGCCATGAATACGGGGACGCCCATTTCGCTGAACGATTCCGCCATCACCTTCAGTGTGACGGTCTTGCCGGTACCGGTGGCTCCGGCCACGAGCCCGTGACGGTTCGCCATCTTCGGCAAAATGAAAATGTTTTCCCCCTGGTCGTTTTGTGCAATCCAAACCTTTCCGTCCTTAAACATAAGAGCCTCCTTCAATTCATGGCGCCTTCCGCCGTTTTTCAAACAAGAATATTATATCAGATTGAAAGAAAATAAGGAACTGTCCGACAATAAGTTTCTGTGAATCGTCCTGAAAGCTTGGAATAGCACTTGTTTTTAGCGACGTGCGAAAAATTTTTTTTCAAGCGTTTTCTAAATGGCAAAGGTGTGGTACAATACTATAGCTTGAAAATGGCAAGGTATAGGAACATTGTTTCTATATGGCATATTGTGGTGTATTGAGGAAGGAGCTTATCTAAGAAATGTGGAGCATTTTTGGCGGATTTTCGCGTGACATGGGGATTGATCTCGGGACGGCGAACACGCTGGTGCATGTGAAGGGCAGGGGCATCGTCCTTCGCGAGCCGTCCGTGGTGGCGATAAAGAGCGACAACGGCGAGGTGCTGGCGGTCGGCGAGGAAGCGAAGCGCATGATCGGGCGCACGCCGGGCAACATCGTGGCGATCCGCCCGATGAAGGACGGCGTTATCGCCGATTTCGACGTGACACAGGCGATGCTCAAGTATTTCATCCGCAAAGCGATGAACACGAAGACGTTCGTTCGCCCGCGCGTGGTGGTCGGCGTGCCGTCCGGCGTGACGGAGGTGGAGAAGCGTGCTGTTATCGACGCGGCGCAGCAGGCAGGCGCACGGGAAGCGTATCTGATCGAGGAGCCGATGGCGGCGGCGATCGGCGCGGGACTTCCTGTCGAGGAAGCGACGGGCAGCATGGTTGTCGATATCGGCGGCGGCACGACGGAGATTGCTGTCATTTCGCTTGGCGGCATCGTGACGAGCCGTTCCATCCGCATCGGCGGCGATGAGATGGATTCTTCCATCGTGCAGTATGTTAAGCGCGTCTACAATCTGATGATCGGCGAGCGCACGGCGGAAGAGGTTAAGATGTCAATCGGTTCCGCCATCGTGGATCCCGCGACGGAAAAGGCGATGGACATCCGCGGGCGCGATCTCGTCAGCGGCCTGCCGAAGACGCTTAACATCAAGGCCAGCGAGGTCCGCGAGGCTTTGAACGAGCCGATCTACAAGATTATCGACGCGGTGAAGGCGACATTGGAAAAGACGCCGCCGGAGTTGGCGGCAGACGTTATGGATCACGGCATTATGATGACGGGCGGCGGCGCGCTGCTGACGAATCTCGACAAGCTTCTGTCACGCGAGACGGGTATGCCCGTGCTGGTATCGGAGGATGCGCTTTCCTGCGTCGGCGAAGGAACGGGGCGCTCGCTGGAGAACATCGAGCTTTTGAAGCGCGTGGTAATGACGACGAAGAAGTTGAAATAAATGAGCAAAGTTAAGCGCGAGGGCGAGTCCGGGCGCATGACATGGCTGCTTGTGTTTGTTACGGTCAGCGTCTTTTGCGTCGTCTTTTTCGCTGCGCGCGGTCGTTTTTCGACGCCCTTTTCCAGCCCTGCGGTTATTACGCTTCTTGCGCCGTTCCAGCGCGCCGCTTCATGGGCGGGGGATCAGGTGCGGGGGATGACGACGAACGTATGGGATATCCTGACGGTGCATCAGCAGAACCAAATGCTCCGCAACGAAGTGGAGCAGCTTCGGATGCAGAACGTGAAGGCGGACGAGTTCGCGGCGGAAAATATCCGCCTGCGGGAGCTTTTGGGCTATAAGCAGTCCGCGACGCAGTTTGATCTTGTGGCGGCGCATGTCATCGGCCGGGAGACGGCGACATGGACGCGCATGATTGTCATTGACCGGGGCACGCAGCATGGCGTACAGAAAAATATGGCCGTGGTCACGGCTCGCGGTCTTGTAGGCACCGTGACTGACGCGGGTCCGATTTCCTCGAAGGTGCAGCTGATTCTCGATCCTCGCGCGGCGGCGGGTGCTTTGGTGCAGCGTTCGCGCGTGGCGGGTGTCGTCAAGGGGACGCCGGACGACGCGATGCACCCGCGTCTGATCAATGTGCCGCGGGGGCAAGATATGGCGGAAGGCGATATTATCGTCACGTCCGGTTTCGGGGGCATTTACCCGAAAGGAATCATGATCGGCAAGGTGTCTGCCGTCAAGAATGACAGCGGCGGACTTCTTCATTATGCAATTATTGAACCGGCGACGGATTTTCAGCGGCTGGAGGATGTGGCGGTGATCGTGGCGTCCCGGGAGGCTCCGCCGGAGCCTTGGCAGCCGCCGGTACAGACGCCCGGGACGGAGACAGACCCGAAGGCCGCGCTTGCGGCGCAGGAAGCGGCGCAAAGAGCGGCACAGCAGCCGCCTGTACAGCCGCAGCCGACTCCGGCAAATCAGCCGCCGACGGCGCCCCAGCCAGTCCAAACGCAAACGCCGCCGGTACAGCCTGAACCCGCAGCGCCGGTGCAGCCGATGCCGGAGCCGGTACAAGAAACGGTTCCGGAAGTTCCCGCTGCTCCTGTTCCGGAGCAGCCGCAGCCGGCACCGCAGGCCCCGGTTCGGCCCGCGCCTCCGGGAGCAGGTGTGAAGCGATGAAAAAGTTCGGCGCGCAGGCGCTGTATGTTATTGTGCTCTATGTGATCCAGTCATCGCTTCTGCCTTTGATTGCGTGGCATGAAATCAGCGCGGATCTGCTTTTGGCCGCCGTGGTGTCCGTGTCCTTTTTGCGGGGCAGCCGGGAAGGCGTCGCCTTTGGGTTTTGCGCCGGGCTTTTGCAGGATTTGGCTACAGGGACTTTTTTCGGCGTGAATATTTTCAGCAAGATGGTCATCGGCTATGGGTGCGGCGCGTTCACCAGGCATTTCTTCAAGGAGCAGTATTTCCTTCCGGTGTTTTCTGTGGTTGCCGCCAGCATAGCGAATTATTTTATCATCTTGATGTTCATGATTTTGCTTGGCTATCGCTTTGACTGGAAGGATCAGCTTTCCGAGCTTTTGCTTCCGATGGTGGTTTTTAACGCGGTGTTTGCGTTTCCGGTGCATTACTGGACGCGAAGGCTGTCCGAGCGCTTTGCCGCGAAAAACTGAAAACGGTTGGTTTCCCAATGGGATTGACAGTATATGTTGCATGAATTTGAATTACGCTTGAAATTTTTGAGCGCATTGATTGTATTGGTTATCGCGCTCCTGATTGCTCGTGCGGGCTATCTGCAGGTCTATCAGGGCGACGAGTATGCCCGCCGTTCCGACGGCAATCGGACGCGGCTCGTTCCGACGGTGGCGTCCAGAGGGACTTTTTTCGACTGCAACGGGCAAAGCATCGTGGAGAACCGTCCGAGTTTCGTCGTTTCTCTTCTTCCGCTGACAGCACCAATCAAGCCGGAAGTCATCACGAGACTTTCCGAGCTGCTGCATGTGCCGCGGGAGGAGATTGATGCGAAGGTAAAGGCGCATACCGGGTATGAGCCGATCCGCATCAAGGGCGACGTCGGGCAGGATATCCTGACGGTCATCGAGGAACAGAGCGAGCTTTATCCGGGCGTCATCATTGAGGTGCAGGCAGTCCGCAATTATCTTTACAAAGCGCAGGGCGCGCATATTCTCGGCTACGTCAGCGAGATCAGCGAGGCGGAGCTGGACGCGCGCAAAGAGGAAGGGTACAGGACCGGTGATATTATCGGGCAGTTCGGCCTGGAGCGGATTTATGACAAGGAGCTCCGCGGGACGAACGGCGGCGAGCTGGTTGAGGTCGACGTCACGGGCAAGCCGGTGCAGATATTAGGCCAGAAAGCCCCGGTTTCCGGACACGACCTTCATCTTACGATTGACTGGCGGCTTCAGGCCGCGACGGAGAGAGCCGTCGACGATCAGCTTTCACTGATTGGGGCGCAGGCTGCCGCCGCTGTTGTGATGAATCCGCAGACGGGCGAGGTGCTGGCGATTGTCAGCCGTCCCGCTTTCGACCCCAATCTTTTCGTGCACGGTATTTCGGAAGCGAATTGGAAGATGATCAATGAGAATCCGAATGATCCTCTGGACAACAAGGCCATCACGGGCGAGTATCCGCCCGGTTCGACGTTCAAGATTGTCACGGGCACCGCGGCGCTTTCGGAAGAGGTCGTGACGCCGAACGAGATGATTCTCGATACGGGCGTTTACTGGCTGGGCGAAAAAGGCAACGCCGGCGGCGAGGTTCTCGGCTGGCTGGACTTTACCAGCGCCCTTGCGCATTCCGACAACTATTATTTTTATGAAATGGGCTACCGGCTGGGCGTCGACCGGCTGGAAAGATATGCGCGGATGTTCGGGCTCGGCGAGAAGACGGGCATCAATCTTCCGTATGAATCGGAGGGCCTTGTGCCAAGCCGCGAATACAAGGAAAAATACCTCGATGACGAATGGTATGATTCCGAGACGTTGGATGCGGCTATCGGGCAGGGATTCAATCTTGTAACGCCGCTGCAGGCGGCGATGGTCATGGGAGAGATTGCCGCGAACGGCCGGCGCTTCCAGCCCTATCTGGTGCACAAGATTGTTGACGCCGATGGAAAAGTGCTCAAGGAATACAAGCCCACGCTCCTGTCTACGTTGGATGTGCCGGACGACGTAATCCGGCTCGTGCAGCAGGGGCTTCGCGACGTTACGAAGGAAGGAACGGCGGCGGGCGTATTCGGTGCCGGTTTTCCGGTGGACATTGCCGGAAAGACGGGTACGGCGGAAAATTCCCAGGGCGCGGATCACGGGTGGTTTGTGGCTTACGGGCCTTTCGCCAATCCCAATATCGTCGTGGCGGTCATCGTCGAGAATGGCGGCTTCGGTTCGCAGTCCGCGGTGCCGATAGGAAAGAGGATTCTTGAGGCGGCCTTCGGGCTGGACGGCTCGATTCCATACGCGGAAGCACCGGGAAACAAACGAAGATAAATTTTAGAAGGATTTTCTTTATGCAAGGCGAATAATATATATTAAAGTTTTTTCAATTTTGACAGATTGAAGTGGGGTAGCCATGGGCAGGGAAATCGTACAACTGAAAGGGAATCGAGGCGGCTTGCAGCTCGTATTTGCGCCGAACGTCGATTTTGAGTCCATCCGGGACGATATCCAGCGCAAGCTGGAGGAAGGCTCGCGCTTTTTCCGTCGGGGAACGGAAATACAGATTGCTCCGGGGGTGCTTTCCGAAGCAAACGAGGCCGTCTTGCGGAAGCTGTTCCATCAGCATGGCGTCCTGTTTCGGGTGGAGGAGCCTGTCGAGGCGCCGTCAAGACCAAAAGTGGAGCGGAAGCCCGCCGCGGCTCCGGCGCCGCAGCCGACGCTCATTGTGGAAGCGCCAAAAGCAATTCCCAAGATGGAGGAGCCGCAAATGCTCGTCGTGAACCGTACGGTACGCAGCGGGCAGGAAATAAAATCGCCGGGCTCTGTGATGATTTGCGGCAACGTCAATGCGGGTGCGCAGATTATCGCGGGCGGCAGTATTGATATCCGAGGCGCGTGCAAGGGCGTGGTCCATGCGGGGGCGTATGGAGACATGACTGCGTTCGTGGTGGCGGATCAACTGATGCCGACGCAGATCCGGATTGCGGATCGGATTGCGCAGCCGCCGGAAAACATGAAGAAGCCGACGGTAGCGGAACGGGCTTCGATCAAAGACGGGAAAATCGTGATTGAACCAATAGAAAGGCAGGAAATCAAGGCATGAGCGAAGTTATTGTCATCACATCGGGCAAGGGCGGCGTCGGGAAGACGACGACTACGGCAAATTTGGGCGTAGGGCTAGCCATCCGCGGGAAGAAGGTCGTCCTGATCGACACGGATACCGGTCTTCGGAATCTCGACCTTTTGCTGGGGCTGGAGCGGCGTATTGTCTATACATTAGTTGACGTGGCACAGAAGCGCGTGAATTACGGGCAGGCGCTGGTGCGCCACAAAAAGTATACGAATCTTTTTCTTCTCCCCACCTCGCAGGTTGCCGACAAGGACGCGGTTGAGCCGGAGCAGATGCTTGAGATTGTCCAGGCGATGAAAACCGAGTTCGATTATATCCTGATTGACTGCCCCGCTGGCATTGAGCAAGGCTATGAGACGGCTGTCATCGGCGCGGACTGGGCTATCGTTGTCACGAATCCGGAAATTTCCGCCGTGCGCGACGCGGACAGGATTATTGGGAAGCTGCAGGCGGAAAACAAGAAAATCAAACTGATCGTGAACCGTATTCGCCCGCAGATGGTCAAGGACGGCACGATGCTGGATATGACCTCCATTGACGATATACTTTCGCTGGAATGTATCGGGCAGGTTCCCGACGACGACAAGGTCGTAGATT
This sequence comes from uncultured Selenomonadales bacterium, assembly GCA_947167825.1. GTDB lineage: Bacteria > Bacillota > Negativicutes > Selenomonadales > Selenomonadaceae > RUG12372. The sequence goes on from CAMVJN010000062.1 coordinate 8,481, forward strand.
CAGCGAACCGCGGCATGCCGGTCGTCGAGTGGAAGGATTCCGCGGCAGGCGCCGCGTACAGGGATATCGTCGGGCGCATTTGCGGCGAGGACATCCCGTTCAAGCCCTTTGAGACGGAATCTTTTTGGCAGCGTCTGAAGCATGTTTTCGGGCATTAAGGGGGAGATGGAAGTATGTTTAATTTTCTGAAGCTCTTCGGCGGAAAGTCCGAAAGCTCCTCCGAACAGGCGCATAAACGGCTGAAATTTGTCTTGATCCATGACCGGGCGAATGTGTCCCCGGAGATCATGGAGCATATCAAGAACGATATTATCAAGGTCATTTCCAATTATATGGAAATCGACCAAAAGGGGATGGATATCTCCCTGGAGAATGATGAGGACGCCGTTGCGCTGGTTGCGAATATTCCCGTGAACCGTATGCGGCCGGTGACAGGGCGCAAGCATTAACCCAAGAAAATGCCGACGCGGGTTGCGTCGGCGTTTTTTGGCGGTACAGTTGTTCTTGTTGGAGGAAGGTTTGGATGAACAAGCGATGGCTTCGGCGTATGGATTTTACGCTGATTTTTGCGGCGGTCG
>CAMVJN010000063.1 GCA_947167825.1 uncultured Selenomonadales bacterium
GCCGCCCGATAATAATACTGTTTCAAAAACGCGGAAAGCAGCGCCTCGTCGCTTTCCGCCTCGCTGCCCGACAAATGGAAATGCTCGCGGCCGACCATCTTTCCCGCACGAACCAGGAACATCTGCACGCAGACGCCGAGACCGGACCGCGCCATGCCCACCGCGTCCTGATCGCCGTAACCAGTCACGATATTCTGCTTCTCCGCAACGCGGCGCACCGCCTTGAGCTGGTCGCGAAGCCGCGCCGCCAGCTCGAACTGCAAATTCTCCGCCGCCGCTGTCATGCGCGTTTCCAACGCCTTCTCCACCTCGTCCGTCCGCCCCTCCAGGAACAGGCAAACGGACCGCACCATGTCGCGGTACTCCTCCGGATCCGCAAGGCCGACACAGGGCGCGAGGCATCGCTTGATATGGTATTCAAGGCAAGGCCTGTCCACATCCATATGCTTGCAGGTCCGCATCGGGAAAAGCCGCCGCAGGAGCTTCAGGCTTTCATGCACCGCGCCGACATTCGTATAGGGACCGAAATAACGCGCCCCATCCTTCAGGATGCGTCGCGTCAACATCACGCGCGGATATTCGTCCGCCATCGTCACTTTGACATACGGATAGGTCTTGTCGTCCTTCAGGCTGATGTTATACCGCGGCCGGTGCTTCTTGATCAAATTGCATTCCAGAATCAGCGCCTCGACCTCCGTGGACGTCATGATCGTCTCGAAGTCGGCAATATGGGACACCATCACCCGCACCTTCAGTGAATGGTTCTTTGTGTTTTGGAAATATTGGCGCACACGATTCTTCAGCACCACGGCCTTGCCGACATAGATGATTTTCCCTTGGGCGTTCTTCATGATATAAACGCCGGGCGAATCGGGAAGAAACGCAAGCTTTTCCTCGATATTGGCCACGTTTCTCCCCTCCCTTGCTACTTTCCCTGTTTTTCCTTCAAAACGGGCTTCAAATATTTTCCCGTATACGACTTCTTCACCGTGACAATCTCCTCCGGCGTGCCCTGTGCGACTATCGTACCGCCTTTGTCGCCGCCCTCGGGGCCGAGGTCGATGATGTAGTCTGCCGACTTAATCACGTCGAGATTGTGCTCGATGACGATGACCGTGTCTCCGCCGTCCACGAGTCGCTGCAGAATCACGAGCAGTTTCTCGATGTCCGCCGTGTGCAATCCTGTGGTCGGCTCGTCCAAGATATAGAGCGTCCTGCCCGTCGAACGGCGGGAAAGCTCCGTCGCCAGCTTCACGCGCTGCGCCTCGCCGCCCGAAAGCGTCGTGGCGGGCTGTCCCAGGCGCACATAGCCCAGCCCCACGTCCTGGATTACCTGCATTTTTCTTGCAATGCTCGGCACGTTGGCAAAGAATTCCACCGCCTCGTCGATGGTCATATTCAGCACGTCGGAAATCGTTTTTCCCTTGTAAGCGACCTCCAGCGTCTCTTGGTTGTACCTCGCGCCCTTGCAGACCTCGCAGGGGACGTAGACGTCCGGCAGGAAGTGCATCTCGATCTTGATGATGCCGTCGCCCCGGCACGCTTCGCAACGACCGCCCTTCACGTTGAAGCTGAACCGCCCCGCCTTGTAGCCGCGCATTTTTGCTTCGGGCGTGCCGCTGAAAAGCTGGCGGATCGCGTCGAAAACGCCCGTATAGGTGGCAGGATTCGAACGCGGCGTGCGCCCGATCGGCGACTGGTCGATGTTGATGATTTTGTCGATATTTTCAAGGCCGTGGATGACTTTGTGCCGCCCCGGCTTGCCCTTTGCCCGGTAGAGCCGCGCGGCGATGCCCTTGTACAGAATCTCGTTGACCAGCGTGCTCTTTCCCGAACCGGAAACGCCCGTCACGAGGATGAACTTGCCAAGAGGAAAGCGCACCGTGAGATTTTTCAGGTTGTTTTCCGCCGCGCCAACAATCTCGATGAAATTTCCGTTGCCCTCGCGGCGATGTTTCGGCACGGGAATGAACCGTTTCCGGCTCAAGAATTGCCCGGTCACGGAGGCCTCCACTTTCATGACTTCCTCCGCCGTCCCCTGCGCCACGATCTCGCCGCCGTGCTCGCCCGCGCCCGGCCCGATGTCGATGATTTGGTCCGCCGCGTACATCGTGTCTTCGTCGTGCTCGACGACAATCAAGGTGTTGCCGAGGTCGCGAAGCCGTTTCAGCGCGTCCAGAAGCCTGTCATTGTCCCGTTGGTGAAGGCCTATGCTCGGCTCATCGAGGATGTAGAGCACCCCCACCAAGCCCGAGCCAATCTGCGTCGCGAGGCGGATGCGCTGCGCCTCGCCGCCGGAAAGCGTCCCCGCCGCCCGGGAAAGCGTCAAATAATCGAGTCCCACATGGACGAGGAAGCCGAGCCGTGCGTGAATTTCCTTCAAGATCTGCGCCGCGATTTTCGCTTCGCGAGGTGTCAAGTCCAGCGACGAGAAAAACGCGTCCGCGTCCCGGATAGTGAGCTGCGTCGCCTCATGAATGCTCTTGCCCCCCACCGTCACCGCCAAAGTTTCCGGCTTCAATCGCGCCCCGTGGCAGACCGGGCATGGCGTCACCGTCATGAAATTCTCGTAGCTCTCGCGCATCTCGTCGCTGTCCGCCTCCCGGTAGCGGCGAGCGAGCAGCGGCATCACGCCCTCAAAGGGATGATAATATTCCTTGTACTCGCCGTACATATTCTCGTAGCCGTACTCGAAGCACTCCTCCCCGGAGCCGTAAAGCAGAATGTCCCGCACCTTCTTTTTCAGCTTGGAAAAGGGCGTGTCCACCGTATAGCCATACTTCCGAAGCACGCCGTCCATTTGGCACATGGAATAAGAATTGAGGTTTTTCGAGAGCGGCGCGAACACGCCCTGCGCCACGGAAAGCGTCGTGTCCGGCATCACCAGTTCCTCGTCGAACTCCATCTGGCTGCCGATGCCGCTGCACGCGGGACACGCGCCGTAAGGATTGTTGAACGAAAACATACGAGGCGCAAGCTCCGGCAGGCTGACGCCGCAGTCGATGCAGGCAAAATTCTGGCTGAACATCAGAAGCTCTCCGTCCAACACCTGCACATAGACGACGCCCCCGCTAAGCTTCAGCGCCGTCTCCAAGGAATCGGCCAAACGCTGGCGGATGCCCTCCCGCATGACCAAACGATCGACTACCACTTCAATCGTATGCTTCTTGTTTTTTTCCAGCTCCGGTTCCTCGCTGGCGTCGTAAATTTCCCCGTCCACGCGCATACGGACAAAACCCTCGCGGCGAATCTGCTCGAACACCTTGCGGTGCTCGCCCTTCTTCCCTCGCACAATCTGCGCGAGAATCAAGAGCTTCGTCCCATCGTCGAGTGCCAGGATCTGGTCCAGCATCTGGTCCAGCGTCTGCTGGGAAATCGGCTTGCCGCAGTTCGGGCAATGGGGCCGCCCCGCCCGCGCATACAGGAGGCGCAGATAGTCATAAATCTCCGTCACCGTGCCGACAGTGGAGCGCGGATTGCGGCTCGTCGTCTTTTGGTCGATGGAAATCGCCGGCGAAAGCCCCTCGATCAAATCCACGTCCGGCTTGTCCATCTGCCCGAGGAACTGCCGCGCGTATGCGGAAAGCGACTCCACATACCGCCGCTGCCCCTCGGCGTAAATCGTATCAAAAGCCAGCGAAGACTTCCCCGACCCCGAAAGCCCCGTAATCACGATCAGCTTGTCCCGGGGAATCTCCAAACTGATATTCTTCAGATTATGCTCCCGCGCCCCGCGGATGCGAATGGTGTTTTCCATACTGTATTAGCCTTTCTGTCCGAAATCATTTCACCGATTTTTGATTCTCTGCACCAAGGATGCGGACCTGTTCGCGTGCTCCATGTAGTACCTTTCGTCTTCCGGCAGATTCCCGTAATCATAGTACCACGGCAGGTGGCGCGCCATCCGTTTGCCCGTCGTCCGCGCGGCAACGTAAAGATTATAGTGCCGATAGTTGCGGTACAATGCAAAAGTCGTGTCCAAAGTGCTGAAATACAAATCTTTCTCCAGCACGTGCAGATAAAAACCCTTTTCGTCTTCCCTTGTCTTTTCCATATCAAAATACGTAATATCGTCAGTTTTTAAAGCAAGCCCCGCTTTTTTCAAAAACGGGTACCTTCGCAGGATTCCCAGCAAATCGCCCAAAATATCGCGAGGGCATTCCTCGGCGGGGACAACATCAGAATCCGTATAAACATACGGCGTATTCACATGCAAGCTTTCCAGGACGCCGCTATCCCAAAGAGCCGTATGCCCCATGTTTTTCCCAAGACGAAGCACCTCGGCCGCCGCCCCGCTTTTCTCCAGATGCCGATAATACGCAAGCAAAGGCGGATATGTGGAATCGTTGTCCAAAATATAGACGCGCCGATACCCGGCTGTGCAAAGCCAATCCACGAGTTTTTGCAGCGTCCCTAGCCGGTCCCTGGAATTGATGAAAATCGGGATGTCCCATATGGAAAGATTTTGCGGGATTGCCAACGCGAACTCCAACGGATCCTCGCAAAGCGTCCCCCTAGTGATAATGCCGCGGAAAGTCGCCGGATCCGAGGCCAATGCCTTCGCCGCAGCTTCATCCCCGAGTTTTTTTGCCACCAGCCCAATATTGATAGTCGCCTCGGGAAAATTGCCTCGCAGTTCCAGCGCCTTGCCATACGCTTCCAGCGCCTGTTGCCATTTCTGTTGCCGGAAACAGCAATTCCCAAAATGCAGATAGGCCGTCTCGTCCTTTTGGTGCTCCTCATTCCGAAAATATTCACGAAACGCCTTCTCCGCCGCCGCATAATCCTTCAAACCGTATGCAACCAAGGCAAAATAATAATACAAAAACGGCCGCGTCCGCAAAAAGAATCCCCCAAGGCAGTGCAGATCGTAATGCTGCAAACACTGCAAAGCTTTCCCGTATTCGCCCCTTTGCATAGCAAACAACGCCGCCAACAGATACCCTTTCAGATCGATATCGAGAATAATGACTTCCCCTTCATTGGAGAGCAGTTTTAGAAATTTTTCCTGAAGCTCGCTGCCGGCGATCCCATCGTCCAAATCCTGCGTGCACAAGATGCAGCAACAGCCGTCGCCGCCACGCCGACATCTGCGAATAGCCGGCGTCTTCGATTCCAAAACTGGCGCCGAGAGTTCCATTTCGTTCACAATCCTTACTTCCCTTCCAGCTCGAAAATCATATCCCGCAGCTCCGCCGCCCGCTCGAATTCCAGCGCCCTTGACGCGTCCTGCATTTCCTTCGTCAGCGTGCGGATCAGCGCGTCCTTTTCCTTCTTCGTCATCTTGTGCTTCTTTTTCTTGGTCCCGTATTCCGCGGGTTCCTCAGCCACAAGCGTTGTCTCAATTAGCTCTTTGACCGGCTTCACGATGGTCTTCGGCGTGATGCGATGCTTCTTGTTGTATTGCTCCTGCACCGTGCGGCGGCGCAGCGTCTCGTCGATGGCCCGCTGCATCGAATCCGTGATTGCGTCCGCGTACATGATGACCTTGCCGTGGACATTTCGCGCGGCCCGGCCGATAATCTGGATCAGCGACGTATCCGAGCGCAAAAAGCCCTCCTTGTCCGCGTCGAGAATCGCGATCAGCGAAACCTCCGGCATATCAAGACCCTCGCGCAGCAGATTGATGCCCACCAGCACGTCGAACACGCCCGCCCGCAGATCGCGAATCAACTTCGCGCGCTCGATGGTCGCGATATCCGAATGCAGATAGCGCACCCGCACGCCCGCGTCTTTCAGGTAGTCGGTCAGGTTCTCCGCCATCTTCTTTGTCAGCGTCGTCACCAGCACCCGTTCCTTGACGTCGGTGCGTTTCTTGATTTCTCCCATCAAATCATCGATTTGCCCCTCCAGCGGGCGCACCTCGACGACGGGATCCAAGAGCCCCGTCGGTCGGATGATCTGCTGCGCCACCTGCTGCGCCTTTTTCAGTTCATAGGGGGCGGGCGTCGCCGAAATATAGACGATCTGATTGATCCGCTGCTCGAATTCCTCGAAAGTCAGCGGGCGGTTGTCGAAAGCCGACGGCAGCCGGAACCCGTTCTCCACCAGCGACTCCTTGCGGGAACGGTCCCCCGCGTACATCGCGCGAAGCTGCGGCATCGTGACATGGGATTCGTCCATCACGATCAGGAAATCCTCGGGAAAATAATCGAGCAGTGTATACGGGGCCTCGCCCGCTTTTCGGTGCGTCAGGTGACGCGAATAATTTTCGATGCCGGAGCAGTAGCCCATTTCCTGCATCATCTCGAGGTCGTAGTTCGTGCGCTGCTCCAGCCGCTGCGCTTCGAGCAGCTTTCCGTTTCCACGCAAGAAATCAAGCTGCTCCTTCAGTTCCTCGCGGATCGTCCCCATCGCGATTTCCATATCCTCGTGAGACGTCACATAATGGGACGCCGGAAAAATCATCGAATGGGTGCGCTCGCCGTAAATCTCTCCCGACGTCACATCGTATTCCAGAATGCGGTCGATCTCGTCGCCGAACATCTCGATACGGACAGCGCGGCTGTTGTACCCGGCGGGAAAGACCTCCACCGTATCGCCGCGCACACGGAACTTTCCGCGATCAAAACCAATATCGTTGCGCTCATACTGGATGTCCACCAGCTTCCGCAGGATCGCGTCCCGATCGACCTCCTGTCCCTTGTGCAGCGAAAGCACCATCTCATGATAGCTCTCCGGCGAGCCGAGGCCGTAAATACAGGAAACGCTGGCCACCACGATCACGTCCCGCCGCTCGAACAGCGAGCAGGTCGCCGAATGGCGCAGCTCGTCGATCTCGTCGTTGATTGATGCGTCCTTCTCGATATACGTATCCGTCGAAGCGATATACGCCTCCGGCTGGTAATAATCATAATAGCTGACGAAATAGCCGACGTAATTGTCGGGAAAGAACGTCTTGAACTCGCTGGCAAGCTGCGCCGCCAGCGTCTTGTTGTGCGCGATGACCAGCGTCGGCTTCTGCACCTTCTCGATGACCTTCGCGATCGTGAAGGTCTTGCCCGTCCCCGTTGCGCCGAGAAGCACCTGCGCCTCCATGCCGTTCCCGATTCCCTGCGCCAAGTCCTCGATCGCTTTCGGCTGGTCGCCCATCGGAGAAAACGGCGCGTCTACGCGAAACGGCATTTCCGTATCAAATTTCATCGTATTCAGCTTCGGCACCACAGCCATTCTGTCCGCCCCCTCCCGCACAAATTTTCGCCTAATAATATAATTATATATTATGCCGCAAAGAAAAGGAAGGGACGATTTCCGCCCCTTCCTTGTTCTCTTTTTTATGCCCCCATAGCCTCCGAAAGCGTCAGCAGCTCCACGATCTTGACCCGTCCGTCGTGGGCGAGGTCGTAGAACTTCCCTTCCGTTGTCTCGACGATCGGCAGGGAATTCGTCCGGCTTTGGTCGATATAAACGATCTTCGCCTTTTCACCGCTCGTCAGCCGCAGCCAGCTTCCCGTCAACGCATGGCAGACCTTTTTCACGAACAGTACGCCGTATTCCGCGTCAATCTTGTCCTCCATCATATCGGCGTTCAGCCTGTCAAAAATCTCAAACGGTGAAACCTTATGCGCATAGGAGCGATTCGCCGCCATCGCGTCGTAAATGTCGAGAATCGCCAAAATCTTGCCGAACGGCGAAATAATATCCTTTTTTATTCCCGACGGATAGCCGCTGCCGTCGCCGCGCTCATGATGCTGCAAGACGCCCGCCATGATATCCGCCTCACCGGAAAGACCGCACTTTGCAAGAATTTCAGCGCTGTACGCAGAATGACGGCGCACAATGTCCATTTCCGCAGTCGTCAGCTTGCCCGGCTTGTTCAGGATGTCATCGGATATTTTCAGTTTGCCCACGTCATGCAGAAGCCCCGCCAACACCAGGCGTTCCCGATAATCCCTCGGCCAATGCAGCCAGCGTCCCATCAAGCCCGCCAAGATTGCGACGTGAAGGCTGTGATGCAGCAGATAGCTGCCCTCGCGATTCATGTTGTGGATTTGCGTGACAGCCCGTGCCCCATCACATAGCTGTTCCAGCTGGCGGTCGGCAATCAACTGCCCGATTGCGTCCAAATCAAGCCCCCGATTTATATTCCGCGGATCGAGCAATTTTATAAGAATTTCCATGACGTTGTCATAAAGCGCCACATAATAGGGATCCAGCAGATGCTCCCTGTTCGGGTCAGGAATCAAATCATCCCCCTCGTCGGACGGCTTCGCCCCCACATTGGACACATCCTCCGCCGAAAGCGCCCCGTGCTGCTCCGCCACGAACACATTGAGCTGCATCTCATCGAAGCCCACGCCCTCCGGCAAAATCTCCTTCATATAGGCCGGGTTCTGAAACGAACCAATAATGAACTCCGTCAAAAGCGTTCCCGCTTCCACCACAAGACGGCCCGTCGGCGAAACGAGCGGCTGAGTCAACACCATGCCCGGTTTCAAATCCTTTAGAAACAGCTGCTTGAACATGCCCTGACCTCCTTATTTCTGCTCCTGCACAAACCGAATGCACGCCTTCGCCTCTTCCTCCGTCCGAAGCCGTACCGTGTACATATAATTTCCCATCTGCGGCTGCATCATCGGCGGCATCGCCTCATGCATCACGATATCGTCCGCATAGCGCGCCATCACTTCGTCGTGGGTATGCACATAATCATGGCAGTCGCGCCGTCCTGCGTAGACGCAGAACCGATGATCTCCGCTGTCCGGCAACAAACGCTTGTCTGCGGTCACCATATCGGCCCAGATTTGATAAACGTCCGTCGAATGGGCGAAATTCATCATATCCGGCGTATAGCCGCCCGCCGGACGCATATTGACCTCCAGCCCGACAATCGCCCCCTTCTTGCCCAACCCCTTTTTCTCCTCGGTCAACCGGAAAAACTCCAAATGCACGAAACGGCTCTTGACGCCGAAAGCCTTCACCGTCTCGCGCCCCGCCTTCCTGAGATCGTCGGGCATATCCGCCGCGACATAATAAGCGAGGTCGGTCTGTTTCAGCACGATATCCATGATCGACGGCGGCCAGGCCGTCATCGACTCGAACAGCG